>CAJOGG010000094.1 GCA_905234205.1 uncultured Synergistales bacterium
ACTCGTAGCAATGTGATAGGCCAGCCACAATATATACGCTGCTCCGACATATTTCAAATACTTCATGAGGCCGGGAATATATTTCGAGAGTTCATTACAAAACAATATAGCCAAAAGCATTAAGATCGAAAATCCCGCGAATATCCCCAAGACAACCTCACAGCCTTTTTTCCAGCCAGCTGTGCTCACAGCATAAAACACCATGATATTATTCGGGCCAGGCGTGAAAATTGCTGCAATAGTATACGGAATATAAGCTAACAAAGTGTCAATCATTTATAACGCCTCCTTACTCTTATCGTGTAACTTGTATAAAACTTTCAGTGCCTGTCGCGGAGTCATATTATCAATATCAAGGCTAGCTAACTCTTCAATAATTCCATCTTTTTCCGGGGAGAATAACATAATTTGTCTCTTAAGTGCAATTTGTGGCAACGGCGCAGAGATTTTTTTCGTGTCGATATTATGGGAGCCTTCCTTCTCGAAAATTTTCATGAGTTCAAACGCTCGCCTTAATACTACGTCAGGAAGTCCAGCCAACCTCGCGACTTCAATCCCATAAGACCTATCAGCCGGACCTTCTTTAACCTGATGTAGGAATAATATTCCGTCGTTGCTTTCGCTTACGGCTATGCTGAAATTTTTCACGCCCTCTAATCTCTCTTCAAGGCATGTTAATTCATGATAGTGTGTAGCAAATAAAACTTTGGCTTTTGAAGCACCCTGTAAATATTCAAGCACTGCCCAAGCTATGCTCATTCCGTCCCAAGTTGCTGTGCCCCGTCCAACTTCATCAAGAATTATCAGGCTTTTGTCCGTTACGTTGTTTAGTATATTGGCCGTCTCCAACATTTCCACCATGAAAGTACTGCTACCCCTAACGAGATCATCACGCGCGCCTATTCTAGTGAAAACCCTGTCAACGATTCCGAGGCGTGCACTCTCTGCGGGTATCCATAAGCCGGCTTGAGCCATAATTGATAATAAAGCGGTCATTCGCAGCCACGTCGATTTACCAGCCATGTTAGGGCCAGTTAGAATTATCACGCGTCCTTCCCTACTCAAAGTTACGTCGTTTGGCACAAAGCTTGAATCACGTAGTTCATTCTCGATTACAGGGTGGCGGCCTCCTTTGATCTCTATCACGTCAGAATCATCAACGAAAGGACAAATATAATTTCTCTCCCGTGCAATTCCTGCATATGACGATATACAATCTAGCAAGCCTAATAGCCTCCCGGTTAATTGCAAATGTTCGCTATGTTCCATTACCTTGGCCGTAACTTCCTGATATAAAGAGCTCTCGATACGCAAAATTTCTGCTTCGCTGTTTTTCATTCGTGCCTCAAATTTTTTGAGCTCCGGAGTGATATAGCGTTGCGCGTCTACAAGAGTCTGCGTGGGCTTATAATATTCCGGCTGCACGATTAAACCGTTCTTGCCTGCCTCAAGGTAATATCCAAATGCGCTAGTGTAACCTGTCTTTAACTTAGGAGTTTGTGTTGCCTGCCGTTCCTTCTCAAGATATTGTGTGAGCCACTCTTCGCCGCGTGTTGATAAATCTCTCCACCTTGCTAAATCCTCATTGAACGTTGAGCGAATAACTTGGCCGTCTCCCAAAATTCTTGGCAACTTCTCCTCTAATGCGTCCTCAAGATATTTGCTTAAGTCAGTTAAGTCCGGGAGCATGTTAATCATTTCGTCAACGGGGGAAGACTTTTGTGCTATGGGAGTAAAATTTTTGATGTCAGGAATCAATCTCAACGTATCACGAATCATTCCTAGATCCATGGGATTATTTGTGCGTAATGAAATTCTCGATAGAGCCCGCTCAACGTCTCTAGTGCCCGCCAACAAGTCCGACAAGCCCGCAGATTTTTCGCTCTCCTCAACAAGTACGCGTATAGCTTCCTGTCGACGCTTTATAGCCTTGAGATCCATTAATGGCCGTAATATCCATTCACGAATAACTCTGTGTCCCATAGGAGTTCTACAACGATCAAGGCAGCTTAACAATGAGACACTATCGCCTGAAGTTTCCGGTATAAGCTCTAAATTTTTTTGTGCGGCAGAGTCAAGACTCATACGATTCTTTACAAGCAATGGCGAAATTTTTAACACTTCATTCAGTGAGCTAAATTGTGTTGCTGATAAATAATTCAACGTGGCCCAAGCACTTCCCACGCAAGGATCGTTATCATTTATTCCAAAGCCAGCTAACTTGAAGCTCTTTAGTAAGTTTTTGAGTTTACCAGCAGCGTTATCAATCTTGAAAGTTTCTATTGAGACTTCACGCAAATTATATTCGCGCAAAAATTCGGGTATGTTCTTTGTGTGTGAAGGATACAGCACTTCTCCAGGCGCAAACGCCGTTAATATTCCAGCCGCATCACGTTCGCTTAAAGTCCCGGCCTCAAGCGTACCAGTGTTCACTGATAACAAAGCCATAGCTATAAAATTTTTCATTGGCCACACAGCAGCAAGGTGAGCAGATTCTCCCGCAACGTCTTCAGGAACATAAGTTCCCGGCGTTACGACCCGTACAACTTTTCTCTCAACGATCGCATTTTTCTTGGAAGAGACCTCGCCAACCTGTTCACATATAGCGACTCTATAGCCTGCTTTGATTAATCGGCCAAGATACATGTTGAGCGCATGATGAGGTATTCCGGCCATAGGGATTTTCTTGTCTTGGTCACGTGCGGTCAACGCTATATCTAAAATGTTGGAGGCCTTTCGTGCGTCGTCAAAAAACATTTCGTAAAAATCTCCCATTCTGAACATCATTAAGCAGTCGGGATACTCTTCTTTGAAGCGCTTATATTGTTCAAGCCATGGTGTAATCTTTATGTTTGGTGGTATTTTATCGGTGTTCATTTATTTCAGCTCTCATTCGTTAATTCAACAAAAATCAATTATACTCTACGCGTAATCTTGCAAAATAATTTGATTCGTGCTAAATTTCACGGCATGTCTAAATCGAATGGCAACAATAATGATAAAACAGTAGCTCAAAATCGAAAGGCCAGACACGATTATTTTATTCTCGAATCTTTTGAGTGTGGAATAGTTTTGACGGGCACGGAGATTAAGAGCATAAGAGCAGGCAACTTGAACTTAAAGGACTCGTACGCATCAATTGAGAACGGCGAGCTGTGGTTGTTCGGAGTTCATGTGTCGCCATACGAAAAGAGTACATATATTAAATATGATCCTGAACGCGACCGAAAGCTACTGGTGCATAAACGTGAGCTTATAAGATTAAGAAACAAGATTCGCGAAAAAGGTTTAACACTTGTGCCGTTGAGTGTGTATATTAAGGACGGAAGACGCGCAAAAGTCGAACTAGGTTTAGCGAAGGGAAAGACAACTCACGATAAACGCGACGCAATAGCTGACAGAGACGCAAAGAGAAATATTGGTCGGGCTATTCGAGGCAAAATGGACGAATGAAATTTATTAAGGGGGCGCTAGGTTTCGACGGCGTGAGGAGGGTCTGAAGGAGCAGGCCGGGGGAAGTCTGTAACAACCCGTAAAACTATCGGACAAAAAAATAAAAGTCGAAGATAATTTCGCATTAGCGGCATAATTTAGCCACTACGCCAAAGGACGGACACCGCTGCTGGTTCGCCGGAGGTGTTATGAAAAGCAGCTCCCCACCATGCAACGATTCTAGCGTGGTGATAGTTGATGAGAATCTTGGAAGGGTAAAGGGTGTCTCTGCTCTGAACTTGACGACAATAATCAGAGAATAAGCCTGTAGCGCCATCACGATTGGCCCACGTCGGACGGGAGTTCGATTCTCCTCGCCTCCACCATTTTTTCGTTAACGTCGTAAATCCTGCAAACTTTTCATTACGTAAATTTCTTATCGTAAAATTCTTGTCATAATTCAGATTTTGGCTTATGATTCTACAGTTTTTTACAGAAAGACTTGAATTAAATTTAACGAGGGGGAATAGCTTTTGCATAAGATACTCGAGAAACGCCAGCTTTCTTATGATAAGGAGAGAGACCAGAGCGTTTTTTACTACAAAGTTGAAGCTCCAGAAATCGCACGTAACCGTAAAGCCGGACAATTTATTATCTTCCAGATCGATGATGATTATGGCGAGAGAATCCCTTTGACAATCGCTGACGCTAATGCCGAAGAAGGTTGGATCGCTATAGTGTTCCAGACAGTCGGAGCAACTACACGCAGATTTTCAGCAACATTCAATGAGGGCGATAACGTTCCTGTACTCGTCGGACCTCTTGGCAGACCCACACACATTGAGAAGAAAGACGGCATTGTCGTTTGTGTAGGCGGCGGAATCGGTATAGCTCCGTTACACCCAATCGTTCAGGCTAATCACGCTATCGGGAACAAAGTCGTAACCATCATTGGCGCACGTACGAAAGAGTTATTGTTCTTTGAGGACGAAATGAGAAAAGCCAGCGACGAGTTAATCGTTGTAACTGATGATGGAAGTTATGGCCGTAAAGCAGTCGTTACAGTTCCGTTGACAGAGCTTTGCGAGAAAGAGAAGGTCAGCGAGATCGTATCAATCGGCCCGGCTATCATGATGAAGTTCTGCGTTGCTGCTGCTCGCCCGTTCGGTGTACCTATTACAACTTCACTCAACACTATTATGATCGACGGAACAGGTATGTGCGGCTGCTGCCGAGTCAAAGTCGGAGATCAGACAAAATTCGTATGCGTTGATGGCCCAGAATTTAACGGCTATGAAGTTGATTTCGATAACATGATGCAGAGAATGACGGCCTTCAAAGACAAAGAGCGTGAAGCTGATCACAAGTGCCGCATTGGACTTGACGCTGGAAAGGTTGGTGCTTAATCATGAGTGAACACAAAACTACAGAAATGTTACAGGAAGAAGCCGCGAAACTCTGGAAAGATATTGAAGGCAAAAAATTAACGCCCAAGGATAGATCCGCAATCCCTCCGCAGGAAATGCCCTCACAGGATCCTCTAGTTCGTGCTCACAACATGTCGGAAGTTGCGCTTGGATACACAGAGACTCAAGCAAGAGTTGAGGCCGAACGCTGCATTCAGTGTGGTGCTGCTCCTTGCAAAAAGGGCTGCCCGGTCGGTGTACCAATTCCGGAATTTATCGCTCATATTCAGAAGGGTGATTTCAAAGGTGCTGTCGATACAATCAAGACAACGAATTTATTACCCGCAATTTGTGGACGCGTTTGCCCGCAAGAGAAACAATGCCAGAGCTTCTGCACCGTCGGTAAAATGATGAAGGCCCCGGAGAAAGCTGTAGCGATCGGACGACTTGAACGTTACGTAGCTGACTGGGAAAGAGCCAACAACAAAATCACTGTCCCGACTCCTGCTCCTGATACTGGCAAGAAAGTCGCTGTAATTGGATCAGGCCCTGCTGGCTTAACGGTTGCTGCTGATATTCGTAGAGCTGGACATAGCGTAACAGTATTCGAAGCTTTCCAGAAGACCGGCGGCGTTATGGTTTACGGAATCCCGGAGTTCAGACTTCCGAAAGAGATCGTGGCCAAAGAAGTTGAGAACCTCAAGAAAATGGGCGTTGAGTTCAAGACTAGCTTCCTTGTTGGACGCACAGCAACACTTGATCAATTACTCGACGAGAGCGGCTATGACGCAGCATTCATCGGAACAGGAGCAGGCCTCCCGAAATTCCTTGGTATCGAGGGCGAGAACTTAATCGGAGTCTTCAGTGCTAATGAATATCTCACGCGTTCAAACTTGATGAAGGCTTATGACCGTGAACACGCTGATACACCTTTATACGAGGCCAAGAGAGTCGCTGTATTTGGTGGCGGTAACGTTGCTATGGACGGTGCGAGAACTGCTTTAAGACTCGGTGCAGAAAAAGTTTACTGCGTTTACCGTAGAACACGTGCCGAAATGCCCGCAAGAATCGAAGAAGTTGC
>CAJOGG010000095.1 GCA_905234205.1 uncultured Synergistales bacterium
ACTCGTTCTCAATCTCGCAGCCAACTTTCACAAGGTCTTTAGCTTTATGGCAAATCTTATCGTAAATTTTTCGTGCGCAAGAATTTATGTTGGAGTCTGCACAATCGTAAAGCGAAATTCCAAGGGTAATAGTGCGAATGTCTAAATGCTGATGATCGATCATATTGACCGTCTGCATTATGTCAGAAATGTTCAACATGATTCTTTTCCCTTACACCCTGTGCATAGCGTTGAATATATCGGCGCGTTGAATATGAATTACAAGCTCTTCACTCTCGCCTCGCTGAATCAAGGCGGATTTTATTTCGTCAAAGCTGTGATTAGAAGTTGACGTATCGACTAAAAGAGTCATTGTGAAGATTCCTTCCATGACGGTTTGATTTATATCGAGTATATTCACGTCCATAGAGGCAAGCAACGAACACACGCTGGCGATAATTCCAACACGGTCTTTAGCTGTTACTGTCATAATAGCTTTCATGATTCAATTAGCCCTCCAGATTAATGAACACGAATTTAAATCTGCATAAGTCGAGTCCTTTTTCGTTCACTATGTCGGAATCGATGTAGTAAATCCTTTTTCCGGCCTTACGAACTTTTGACGTACAAATTAATTTTGTCGCGTCCCTTGAGCCTCGTAGATAGTCAACGTGACCATTAACCGTGACTCCGTTTCCGCCTGCGCTGATGAATGCTATCCCGGAAGTATCGTCAGCCATAGTGAATAACACTCCGCCGTAAGGGATTCCATAGGGGTTAAAATGTTCTTCTTCAAGTTCAAGTTCACTGACAGCCACGCCGTCCTCGATCTTCACGAATCTGAACCCGGTCTTGCATTCGATGTCGTCCTTGAGTTTGTTCAGTGCTTCGTAATTAATTTCCGCCATAAATCCTTAACTCCTTCATGAAATTTTTCCAGCATTATATATTTTTTGCGTAATGTTGACAAAATGTGAACTTGCTTGTAAAATTCACGCCCGAAATGAATTAGATTATAATATTGAAAATTTACAGACAATTTTTACGATTTGAAGGTGTTATTTTATGGGAGACAGAATAGTAGACGGAAGAAGACGCTCGGACAATGAACTGCTTGACACTGCGTTACGCGATTTCTACGGTGCTGCGGACGAGATGCATTTGAATGAGGGTCTTGTCTCAATGCTTAGTTATCCAGAGAGACGAGTTGATGTCTCCGTGCCAGTAGAGCTTGAGGACGGAACGGTGAAAGTTTTCAAGGGTTACAGGGTTCAGCATTCCACAGCGTTAGGGCCATCGAAAGGCGGTATACGTTATGCGACGGACGTAACAGGCGCAGAGTGTGAAGGTCTTGCAATGTTGATGACATGGAAATGTTCACTAGGTGGCATTCCTTACGGCGGAGGTAAAGGCGGAATTTGCTGCGATCCAACGAACATGACTCTACGTGAGAAAGAAAGAATGTCAAGAACTTACGGTGCTCGTATTGCTCCTATCATTGGACGCTGGAGTGACGTTCCTGCCCCTGATATGTACACAGGCGGTCAAGAAATGGTCTGGATCATGGACACGATCTGCAAAATGCTTGGACACTTTGAGCCAGCAATGCTTACCGGTAAGCCAATAGATTATTGGGGAGCTAGAGGACGTACAGAGGCTACAGGACGCGGTGTTGCTACTTGCGGTTTTGAGCTCATGAAGAAAAAGAATCTTGACCCGAAGAACTTGAAGGTATCCGTTCATGGTTTTGGTAACGTCGGAAGTTACACAGCGTTATTCTTGAAGCAGGCTGGTGCTACAGTGGTCGCAATCAGTGACACAACAGGAACTTACTACAACCCGAAAGGCATCAACATCGAGAAAGCTTTTGAGTACATGGAGAGAGACCCCGGCAAGCGCGGCAGAAAACTAGAGGGCTTTGAGAAAGAGGGCTGCGAGAAACTCGACGTGAACGAAGCTTTGTTTGTTGATTGCGATATGTTATTCCCATGCGCATTACAGGGCGTTATCAACGAAGCTACAGCCTCAAAGGTTAAGGCCAAGTACATTCTTGAAGGCGCAAACGGCCCTACGACTCCAGAGGGCGAAGAAATTTTGGTTGACGCAGGAAAAATCGTTGTCCCGGACTTCTTAGCAAACGCCGGCGGTGTTATCGGATCATACTTTGAGTGGGCGCAGAACTTACAGGGCTTCCCTTGGACAGAGGACGACTATAACAAGCGTCTTGTTGCTCTTATGACGGAGAACTTCGGAAAAGTTTGGGAGTATGCACAGGACAAGAAAACCACGATGAGACGTTCAGCCTATATTGCAGCTATCAAGAGAGTGTCTGATATAGTTGCACTTCGCGGCGTATATCTATAGAAATTAGCTTTACCGACTAAAATATTTGTTGTGATAGGGGGTCTGAAGTTATTCAGGCTCCTTTTTTGTTGTGGCTTAATGTTATACTTTACTGCAATCATGAATAATGGAAGGGGGGAGAGAAAATGACACTTGAGGAAGCTTGCGCACTATTAGATATTTCACCTGATGAAGATTTAGATATTGATCAGCTAGAGGAAAATTATAATGCCAAAACCGCAAACTTGGCTCCTGGTTCTCGAGAACACAAACGCATTGACGAAGCATGTGAATACCTTATTGATGTGTATGATGAAATTTATAGCGTTAAAGAAAATGCCAAGAAGACCAACGTATTTCTTATAGCACTCACAATTTCAATGACCATGATCGCAGCCGCAAGTCTCCTAGGTGTAATGTATTTCATGTATATCAGGCCCCCTGTCAGCAATAATTCACCTGATAAGAATTACGAAAAGTTATTAAACGAAATAGAAAACCTGAAGAATAAATCTCAAGATCATATCGTCGCAAATAACACTCCAAAATCAGATACAAGAGATTACGCGGATCTAATCGAAAAAATAATGCCCTCAATAGTATTTATACTGACAAGCAAGGGAACAGGTAGTGGATTTTTTGTGAGTGCTAACGGGGATATTCTAACGAACTATCATGTAATAAAGAACGCAGAATATATATCAGTAATCACGCAAAGTGGGCAAACTTTTAACGCGCTTGTAAAAGATTTCGATAGCAATAAAGATATGGCACTTCTAAAAGTAAATACAAATTCCACGTTTCTGAACATTAACAGTTCACTTCCTAAACAGGGCGAAGCGATTGTAGCGGTAGGTAATCCGTCAAGTAAGTATCATATTTATGATAATACCGTTTCTAATGGAATCGTATCAGCAATAAGAGAAGTTGACGATAATTTATGGGTACAGTTCACGGCGTCAGTGTCTCCTGGTTCAAGCGGTGGAGCACTAATAAATCTTCATGGAAATGTCATAGGAATGGTAACTTGGAAAGATGCGGATATAGCTTCGCAAAATATAAACTTTGCCATCCCTTCTACAGAGCTTAGAAAATTTCTCAATACTGCCATACACAAAACAGCTAAAGCACTTCCACAATCAAAACCCAAATCCAAAGCTTCCTCCAAAAACTTCAACATTCCTGGAATAAAATTCGTGGGCAAAGACGATGGCTATGAAATGTATCTTGACACAGAAAATATAGATTACGACAGGCAAACGCGAACTGCCTCATTTATAACTTTATGGTGGCCCACTGAAAAATCAAAGAAACAAATGCGAGGTAACCCCGATTTTATGATCCCTCCCGGTAAAGACCTGGGGTTATGCTTGCTGTTGTATACAGTAAATTTTAACGCTAATAAATATGTACACCTTAGAACTATAAATCTCTGCACTGACGGCGAAACTATTGCCAGGGACTATATAAAACCTACTCGCGAAATAACATGGAGAACTCCCAAAAAGGGCAGCAGGATTCAATTGCTCGTGAATGAAGTAAAGAAACAGTTACGCATCAAATAATACTCTTAAATAAATCCAGATTTATATCAGCTTAGGTAGTATTCTATAATAAGCAGAGTTTTAAGGAGGAGATTTATTTATCATGAAGCTTGCAGTTATTGGAGCAGGAGTCAGCGGTCAAGGCTTGGCCCTTCTTGCAAAGAGTCTAGGCGCGGAAGTATTCGTGTCCGAGAAAAAAGCTATCCCCGATGAAATAAAAGCTACGTTTGCTACGAATCACATAGAGTTTGAAGAAAATGGAAACACTGAAAAAGTTTTTAGTAACGTTGACGAGGTATTAATCAGTTCTGGAATCCCCCCGCAGTCAGAAATTCTAATCGAAGCTCAAAAGCGCGGAGTGAAATTGACAGGTGAACTTGATTACGCATTGCCACATATTAAGAGTGATAATCTAATTTGTGTAACTGGTTCTAATGGCAAGAGTACTGTAACTTCATTAACTGGTCATATTCTCAATAAGGCCGGGTTAAAAGCAGGAGCAGGCGGAAATCTTGGCACAGCTTCATCAACTTTCACGCAAGAACATTTTGACGCGGTTGTTTTGGAGTTAAGCAGCTTTCAATTAGCACGCGCCACAAAGAATATGCATTCACGAGTCGCAATAATTACGAACTTGGCCCCGGATCATATTGACTGGCACGGAAGCTATGAGAATTACGTTGAGGCTAAATCGCGCGTGTTGACGTTACGAGATCCTGACGGTTGGGGAATTATTCAAGACAGAGATTTTGACATGCTCAAGCCTTCGGGGAAAATCATAGTGTTATCTTGGAATGAGAAGCCCGAACATGATACATCAGGAAAAATTTTCATGGACGAGTCAGCCGCTTTCTTGACGATTGACGGACAAACTACGAAATTATTTGATTATACTGATACGGATCTAATAGGCTCCCATAATCTTGAAAACGTCGCTATGAGTTTATGTGCTGTGAAATTGATTGGCGTTGAGATCGAAGGACGAGTCAAAGATTTGTTGTCGGGGTTTAAGCCTTTACCTCATAGATGCGAGAACGCAGGAATTATTAACGGCGTGCAATACATTGACGACTCCAAGGGCACAAACGTCGCTGCAACTATTACAGCTATGACTTGTATCAAGGGACGCAAGGTTATTATCCTAGGTGGCCAAGGTAAAGGAGAAAGTTACGAGCCATTAGCACAAGCCGTTAAGCGTGAATGTGACTGGGCAGTATTAATTGGAGCAGAGGCCGATAAGATTCAAGCTGCATTAGAAAATTCAGGCTACACAAATTTCAAGAGAGCTTCAACAATGGAGGACGCATTAAATATTTCTCGTGAACTAGCAAAGCCCGGAATGGTCGTGTTACTCTCGCCTGCGTGCACAAGTTGGGACATGTATAAAAGCTACAAAGCCAGGGGCGAACATTTCTGTAAGATCGTAGATTCATGGAAATCATAATCCCGTTAATCTTAAGCAGTTGCGGAATGGTAATGATCTCGTCGTTGTCGTTGCGCAATAGTATGGCCGGAGGGAATCCTTATGCAGGTCCGTTGAAGCAATTCCAATTTATCGGCGTTGGCCTAACGTTAATGGTGATATTACTGTCGATGAAGTCCTCACAGCTAAAGAAATACAGCGGGACATTATTTGGGATTTCATGGCTGTTGTTGTTGTTGACGTTGATTCCCGGAATAGGCATAAAAGTTGGGGGCGCTAGACGTTGGCTGCCGTTCATAGGCTTCAGATTACAGCCGCTTGAAGTTGTATTGTTCACGTTACCAATTTTCATGGCCGATAGACTCACCGATGAGGACAACGTATTAAATCGAGGCAATTTTCATTCGTTTGTTCGTCCGACCCTTACTGTTATATTAATGCTAGTTGGGCCGTTAATGCTTCAACCGAACTTAGGAGGCTCAATAATCGTTACGGCCATATGCTTTGTTATGCACATTGAGCGGCGCGGCTGGAAGTATCCGTTATTGGGGGTAGTTGTTGGTGCGGTGGCTGTTGCTGGATTAATCTGGATAGCTCCGTACAGAATGAGACGTTTCGTTTTGGGATCCATGGTCAGATCCGACTAACACGGGCTTTCAAATTATACAAGGGCTTGTAGCGTTTGCTAATGGTTCAGTAACAGGGGTAGGAATAGGCAAAGGTTTACAGGAAGAACGATATTTGCCGGAAGCTGAGACTGATTATATTTTCCCTGCGATAGGCGAGGAGTTCGGTTTAATGGGAACAATGTTTTTGCTGATACTTTATGCGTTATGGACGTGGCGGGTGTACTACATATACCGTGATGCAAAGACTCCTTTCACGAAATCGCTTGCATTGGGACTCACAGCTTCGGTGATATTTCCGATGTTCGTGAACGTAGCGGGCGTAACAAAGTTGATGCCTCTGTCAGGAATACCGATGCCGTTTTTGAGCGCGGGAGGAAGCTCGATGATGTTCATGTGGGCGAAAATAGGATTGCTGATGTCAATAAAGCAGGAGAACAAAGAAAAATGAGAGTATTAATAGCATCAGGCGGAACGGGCGGGCATATATTCCCGGCAATAGTATTCGGGAAAAATCGTCAGCAAAACGGTGATGTTGTGTCATGGCTTTGCGGATCACGAAAACTTGAGGAGACAATATATCATTCAGCAGGAATTGAGCCTGTAATATTGCCATTGTCGGGTTCACCTATGGGCACTCATTCAGTAACAAAAATTTTCGCGCGAATTTTTGACGTGTTCAAATCAATCTCAATGACAGCGAAATACATTAAGACGTTCAAGCCAGACGAGATATATTTGTTCGGAGGGTATATATCATTTGCGCCGCTGATAATTGCGAGGTTGAAGAAAATCCCTGTAACTTTGCACGAACAGAACACAGTAGCCGGAAGAGTCGCGAAATTTGCCTCGAAGATTGGCGCGAGGATAAT
>CAJOGG010000096.1:0-429 GCA_905234205.1 uncultured Synergistales bacterium
AACTCATTTGCTCTTCTGCCCATTGATACACAGACTCAAGAGCTGGAATTAGAGTCTTCCCTCGTTTCGTTAATTTATATTCAACAGTCGGCGGTATCGTGTTATATTGTTTGCGTTTGATTAGATCGTCGGCCTCAAGTTCTCGTAAACATTTCGTCAACATCGTCGCAGTTATTCCCACAACTTTTCTCTCTAGTTCTTTGTAGCGTAAAGTTTGCTTCTTCGCGTCCGTTATATACCACAAAATCGGCAGCTTCCATTTCTGACCTATTATCTTCATCGCGTAAAGTATTGGGCAGGTCGTGTCGTAGATATTTTCGTGTTCCGGCAAAATTCCCTTCATGTCAAGTTTTCCCCTCTCATATTGCTACATAAAATATAGCGGCTAAGAAAATTCTTCATACTTCAAAAATTTATGCAACAAATCAT
>CAJOGG010000096.1:498-7345 GCA_905234205.1 uncultured Synergistales bacterium
CAAATCATAATCTAGCGCGTTGATTTTTTACAGGAGGCATAATTTTATGAAAGATGTATTCGATAAAGTGAGCTTAAAGAATTTGACTTTGAGGAACAGGCTTATACGTTCAGCAACTTGGGAGGCTCTCGCAGAACCTGACGGCGGTATCAATGAAGACACTTACGAAATTTACAGAGAGCTTGCTAAAGGAGGAGTCGAAGGAATTATTACGGGCTTCACGAGCGTTGCGGACGATGATTCTTATTTCGGTGGCATGATGAGACTTTCACACGATGAGTTAATTCCGCAATATCGAGCCTTAACTGACATAATTCACGCTGAAAACTGTCCTGTAATCTCACAACTTGCGCTAGGAGCTTTTTATCGAGGTTACAATCAAGTAGAGCCGGACGAAATGACTCACGACGAAATTAAGCACGTGATAAATTTATTCATTGATGCGGCCAAGAGAGCAAAGCAAGCTAATTTTGACGGAGTACAGATTCATGCAGCACACTTCTTCTTTTTTGAGTCGATTCATAAGTCCACGAGTCAATCACAGAAATGATTCTTACGGAGGAAACACTGAAAAACGTTCACGGATTCTATTTGAGATACTGGACGGAATTAAGAATGCTGTTCCAGAACTTCACGTTACTATCAAGATTAATTGCAGCGATTTCACATTCGGAGGGCTTGACGAAGAAGAGAGCATCGAAATTAGCGGTAATGGAACATCAGTCGCAGGGATTAAGCCACATGTTAATGAAGCTTACTTTCTAAATTTTGCCGCAGGACTCGCTGAGAAAATTTCCGTGCCCGTGATTCTCGTTGGAGGCTTGAGGAGTCTTGAGACAATGCAAAATATACTCAATACCACGAAAATAGAATTACTATCGTTATCGCGTCCGTTGCTCCGTGAACCTGATTTCCCAAATAAATTATTAAATCATAAGGCTACAGAGTCAAAATGTATCTCGTGCAATGCGTGTTATGGTTCGCCAGCTCATAAGTGCGTCTTCAGGAGAAAATAATCATGCGTTGAGACAGAGCGGGACGTTATTGAACGGTGTATTATTTGACTCGCCACAAAAAGCTGACACTGTTGTGATTGCCATAACCGGAATACACGGAAATTTTTACTCCAACCCATTTTATTACAACATAGGCGACACGCTTTCAGAAAATGGCATCGATTTTATCTATGCACAGACTAACGACGCTTTCGGAGAGATTCATACGTTTAACGTTAAGACGAAATTATAGGCTCATGGAACGAAGATTTTAATGACACCGATGAAGATATTGAAGTGTATTTGAAATTCGCTCATGATTCTGGTTATAAAACTGTAATTCTCGCGGGGCATTCACTCGGGGCTAACAAAGTGATTTATTATTTATCGCGCCATCATGATAAAAATTGCGTCAGTCACTTTCTCTTGTTGAGTCCGGCTAATCTTCCTTGGCTCATGAGTAACGTAACGAAACAGGAGAAAAATATAATTCGTGATTACGTTGAAAGAGGCGACGGTGATAAGATGCTTCCATTCTATTTTATGGGCTGGGTAGAATGTATTGCGAACACTGCTTATCAATGGTTGTTCACGTCTACGCTTAATAATGTTCATGTTGAAGCTGACGGGGATTTCTCACAGGTTGAACAGATTACTCACACTGGCGCTATGATAATCGGGACTTATGACAGATTCACTTATGGCGATCCAGCAGGCTTCTTGAGCAACATTAATGATCACATGCCTACACGGGACGAGAATAAATTAATCTTCATTCAGAAAACCAGCCACGCTTACCAGCAAAAGGAGCAAGAAATTGCAGATGATATTTTGAATCTTGTGAAGGGGTGGGAATAAATGCCGTTCATAATTTCGCATGTTAATTGCAGCGTTACGAAAAAGCAGGAAGAGAGAATAAAATCAGCCTTGGGGAAAGCTATTGAACTTGTACCGGGGAAAACTGAAGCTTATTTAATGGTGATATTCGAGAACGATTCGCACATATGGCTGCGTGGTCAGGACATTAAGGCAGCTTACATTGAGGCAAAAATTTTTGGCAATGAATCTCATTACGGCTATAACGATTTTACACAGGCAATAACGAAAATTTACAACGAGATCTTGAATATCGCTCCGGAAAATATTTACGTAATGTATGAGGATATACAAACTTGGGGCGTTAATAATTTGACGTTTGAGGCTTGGAGAGAATGAATAAAATTACGATCACAACATTCACAGATCCAATGATGAGTTTATCATGGGAATATGAACCCGCTTTCAGAAAGCTTGAGATACATTTTCCAGGTTTGATTGATTTTCGTTATATTATGAGCGTGCTTGTTCCTGATGTGTATTATCTCGTTAATCCTGAAGATATGAACGTCAGCAAGGAATTTGCACTCAAGAATTATAATGCCCGTCTCGCAAAAATCTACGAGAGTGAAGAAGCCATTAACGGTATGCCGATTCGCATGAATGATTTTCACCTGTTTTCCGTTGAGGAGACTTCATCAAAGCCCTTGTGCCTAGCTTATAAAGCTGTTCAATTGACCGATAACACGAAAGCCGCCGCATTCTTATATAATTTGAGATACGCAACTGTATTTGAATGCAAGCAGACAACCAAACTAGCAGAGATTCTTGACGTTGTTAGCAAAACAAATATCGACGCAGAAAAATTTCTTGAGCATTACAACGACGGCACAGCAGAGAGCGCTTTGAATCACGATTTAATTCTTACACGTGAACTTGGTAAACGAACACTGCCAGCATATTTGATTCAATATGACAACAAAAACGCACTAGTACGAATCTTGATTGAATATGATAGTTTCGTGTCTGTGATACGGGATTTAACAAATGGCGTGATACTTCCAAAGAAGCCAGAGCTTTCTCTTGACAATGTAGCAGAATTTTTACGCAAGCACCCGTTAATTTCATTGTTAGAATTGCGACATGCTTTTGATTTCCAGAATATCGATGAGGTGAAAAATTTTATTGCTCCTTTACTTGGAGAGAAGCATAACTTAAGAAACAACTTCATAACTTCAGAATAGGAGGGCTTGAAGCTCTCTCACTTTTTTGGGTTTTGCTATACTGTAATCTAATTGTCATTAAGGAGGCATTTATTATGTTAGGTTACGGTTATGGACTTGATCCTACGATCATTATTGTAATCCCCGCAATTTTATTATCAATGTGGGCGCAATCGAGAGTGCAATCAACTTTCAGCAAATACAGCCAAGTTCAAGCGCGTACAGGTGTTACAGCAGACAGCGTTGCAAGAAATTTACTTGGCCTTTACGGTATGGCTAACATGCCAGTCAATCACGTCAGCGGAAATCTCACAGATCATTATGACCCAAGAAACAGGACTCTGAATTTATCGGACAGTGTTTATGGAGGTAGGAGTATTGCGGCAATCGGAGTAGCTGCTCATGAAACTGGACACGCTATTCAACATTTGGAAGCCTATTCGCCCCTGATGTTCAGAAATTCTATAGTACCAGTCGTCAATATTGCTACAAGTGCTTCGACTCCGTTGTTCTTTGTAGGTTTGTTGATGGCTAATTCATTGCTTGTAAATATCGGCATCATGTTATTCACAGCGGCTTTGATATTCCACCTTGTTACACTTCCCGTTGAGATTAATGCGAGTTCACGAGCTCTAAAACTTTTGGAGCAGACTAACACATTAACACCTACAGAGCTTGACGGGGCCAAAAAGGTTTTGACTGCAGCAGCTTGGACTTACATTGCGGCGGCTTTAACAAGTGCTTTAACACTAGTAAGAATGATTCTTATTGCACGATCTCGGAGGCGTTAATTCTTGGCAAAAATGCGTGGAATAGAAGCGGCCTTGAAAATCTTGATTGAGAGTCAGAACAGTAAGGGCATGTTTGCATCAGAGGCTTTGAGAAAACTTGCTGATCGTGAAAAAATGAGTGCGCCCGATATTTCGTTAGCGTCGTCGTTGATTTATATCGTGATGAGGAAGCGCGAGCTTTGGGAAAATATTGTAGGCAGGTTTTTGCGTTCTCGTGAGAAATTGCCCGTGCCTGTGTATGTTGTAATGATTACGGGTGCTGGAGGTTTGCTTGAGCTTCGCAGATTTTCTGAAGGAGTCTTGATTAACGGACTTGTCGAGTATCTCAAACGTGATAAAGCTAGCTTTAGATATGTTGGGCTTGTTAATGCTGTGTTGCGAAAAATTTTGGAGAGCGGCGAAGAACTATTATCTGCTTACAAAACGTCTACTTCACTTGATGAGCGTGCAGCCTTTGCGGGAGTTCCTGTTTGGTCGTTGCCGGCTTGGTCGAAAACTTGGAGCAGGTCAGAATTATATCAACTCTTTGAACTCATGAATCAGCCAACATATTCAGCTTTAAGAGTCGCAGAAAATTTTAATCCAGGTGAACTTCATGTAACTAAATCAGAATTATCGGGGGCGTTGCGATTGAGTGAAAGCGTTTTGCCTGTGAGCTTACCAGGTTTTGATGAAGGCTTGTGTACTGTTCAGTCTGAAAGCTCAATTTTAGCAGCGTCGCTCGTGAAGAAATTTTGCGGAAATAAAGGCGTTGTTCTCGATATGTGTTCAGGACGAGGAGTCAAGGCAGGCCAAGTTTTACAGGAGAACGATAACATCAAGCTTGAGTGCTGGGAATTGTCCGAGAAACGCTCAAAGAGTGCGGAACATGAATTAGAACGTTTACACGTAAGAGAACGAGCAGTCTTGAAACATGGCAACGCGTTAGAACTTGAGTCCGATAATAAAATTTCGTTCGTTATGCTTGATGCTCCGTGTTCAGGTTCAGGGACGTGGACTCGTAAACCAGAATCAAAATGGCGGCTTGACTGGAAAAAATTTGACTCACTCGTTGAAATGCAGAAGAAATTACTGGATCGTGCTTTGAATTTGTGTGAATCGGGAGGCTATGTTCTCTACATCACGTGCAGTTTGTTGCGAGGGGAAAATGAAAACGTTATCGGAGAAGCTCTGACTTCACACCCTGAATGTACGGAAATTTCCAGCTTAATAGACTGGAAGGGCAACGAGTTCAAAAAGGGTAAGCCTTATGGTATATATATCTGGCCAAGTAATCCGTGGCTTGATGGTTTTTATTGTGCGTTGATCATGAAGAAATAATTTGTAAGGAGAATTTTATAGTTTATGGCAGTATTCAAGAAAGTTAAGGAAGAAAATTTTATCGATCTATGTGAAACCGGCACTGTTGAAGAGATTCGCAAAGCTATGGACTCCGATATTGACGTTAATGGTGCTTATGAGGACGGATTCACAGCTATCATGGGAGCAGCACGAGGCAACACTGCTGAAGTATGCAAGTTCTTGTTAGGTCTTGGCGCAAACGTAAACGCCCAAGGTTATGACGGCAATACGGCTCTTATATGGGCAGCTGGGAATAATACGTTTGATGTTGTTGAAGTTCTCGTCAAGGCCGGAGCTAATGTCAACGCTAAACGATACGACGGAATGACCTCGTTAATAGGAGCCGCAAGGAAAAATTCTCCTGAAGTCGTTAAATTGCTCTTGAAAGCCGGTGCTGATATAAACGCTAGAGACTCTAACGGAATGACCGCTTTGTTATACGCAGCAGAATTTAATCAGCCTGAAGCTATTGACATATTGATTGACGCTGGCGCGGGAGACTCTACCGACCATGAAGGCCGAAATTCATTATTGCTTGCTACAATGCTAAACACTCCCGAAGCTGTAGAGACATTAATCAAGGCAGGCGCAGACGTTCGAGCAAAAGACAAAGAGGGCCGTACAATTTTTGATTACGCACAATATAATGACAAACTGAAAGATTCAGAGATAATTAACAAACTTAGAAAGGAGGTAATATTTTGAGACGTAAAGGAGGTTTAATTGGGTTTATATTCTTCATGGTGATAGTAACGATTTTTGCGTCTGGAGCTATTGCAGTTTACACGATCTTCATGAAACCTGAGAATAAATCCCAAGTCCCGCAGTTAGTGGGTAGTACTACAGTGAATGCTGTAGCAGAAGCCGAGAAGCTTGGCCTAATAGTTCAGCTTGAGCCAGTAGCGTCAACTTTGCCGGAAGGAAGAGTCTTGGCTCAATCCCCACAACCAAACACTGAATTACGAAAAGGTCAGGTTATTGTCCTACAGGTAAGCCAAGGCGGAACCCTTCACACTGTCCCTGACGTCAAAGGCAAAACTTTAGCAGAGGCACAAGAGGAAATTAAATCACAGGGGTTTGCATTAGGGGACGTTGTAAAAATCACTGAACCTAACATCAAAGCTGGTACTGTTATAGCTCAAAGTCCAGGTGCTCCCGCAAGCGTTGTATCAGGCAAAAAAATTGATTTGCTCGTTCAAGATGGCGTTGTCCAGGCTGAAAATGTAACTATACCAGACGTCAATCGAATGACCGAAGCAGAAGCCCGTAACGTTCTCGAAGCAGGAGGCGTGAAAGTTCAAGCAGTCGATCGAGTTTATAGTCCTTTATTGCCCGAAGGTTTAGCGATTGAGACACGACCAGCAGCAGGAACTTCTATCAAAGCCGGCCAAGGTGTAATTCTCAAGCTAGCTACTCAACGAAGGCCCGCAGGTTATATGGACGGAGGAGAAAGCACAACTGCTAAACGTGTTACTGCAAAGCCAGCTAATGAGTCAGCAACTACGACAGCGAAAACCCCAACTTCTACATCAGCCTCAAATTCCTCAACATCTTCACGAGGTGTTACTGTTTCAGTAGGAGGAGCCGGGGACGTCTTTATCGGTGATGATTATGAAGCAAGTCCCACTAGGCCGAGAGCATCAACAGCCACTACTCCTTCGACAACTTCAACAACGCCGGC
>CAJOGG010000096.1:7417-8359 GCA_905234205.1 uncultured Synergistales bacterium
CAAGACCGCAAGAATACGTTATGTAGTGCCTCCGATAGCGCGACCAATGGAATTAAGAATCGAACTCACTGATCCGGCGGGTAAACGTACGGTAATGAACAGGCAAGTTAGAAGTGGTGAGAGTATCAACACTACGGCAAAGTACTCTCAGGAATGTATGATAAGCATTTATTTAGGCGGCGAATTCGTCTGGCAAGAAAGGCAGAGATAACTTACTATGGAACGCAAAGTTTTATTAGCACCCTCATTATTAGCGGCTGATCCGTTGAACGTTGCAGGCTCAATCGCAAAACTTGAGAACAATTACGACTGGTTTCACTTGGACATTATGGACGGTCATTTCGTGAAAAATTTATCGTTTGGCCCAGAACACGCGAAGGCTTTACGTAAGGCATACCCTGACGCATTTATTGACGCTCATTTGATGACGGACAATCTTAATGTGGTCTTGCCATTGTTCATAAATTCGGGCGCAGATCTCGTAACTGTTCATGCTGAAGTTGAACCCCAAATGCTGCACGCAACCTTGAGCAACATCAAGAAAGCCGGTCTCAAAGTTGGTGTATCGTTATGTCCCGCGACTCCTGTTGCAAATATTGAACACGTTATTGATATCGTTGATTTAGTCTTAATCATGTCAGTAACGCCCGGATTCGGAGGCCAGAAATTTATCGAGAACTCTCTTAAAAAAGTTCGTGAGCTTGTGAGCCTTCGTGAAGTGAATAAACTTGATTACCTGATTGAAATTGATGGCGGTGTGAACGAAAATAACGCAGCACGAATTGCACTTGCGGGAGTTGATGTACTTGTAGCGGGAAGTTCAGTATTTGACAGTGAGAATCCTGCACAATGGCTCAAGAACGTGAGAGCAAACATAAAGGAGGCAATCGAAAATCTTGGCAGAGCATGATGTAACACAAAAGGAAATGGGGCAAAATAATT
>CAJOGG010000097.1 GCA_905234205.1 uncultured Synergistales bacterium
GGCCATGTTAATTTCTCGTTCGTCGTGAGCTTCAACAAGTGCAGATAATCCCAACGAGTCACACAAAGCTATGTAATCTTGTAATTTAGCCTCGTCAAGAATTGAGCATATAAGCAACACCGACGACGCCCCCAACAATTTAGCCTCATAGATCATGTAATCGTCAACCGTGAAATCTTTTCGCAAGCATGGAATTTTTACAGTCGCAGCAATTTCTTTGAGATATTCATCACGACCAAGAAACCATTTAGGCTCAGTCAACACGGAAATACAATCAGCCCCGGCACGTTCATATTCTCTTGCTATCTCTAAATACGGGAAATCAGGAGCAATTAATCCCTTTGAAGGAGACGCCTTCTTGCATTCACAAATAAATGAAAGTCCCGGTTTACGTAAAGCATTCTCAAATTCAAACGCGCCTTTCTGAATCGCTCCTGCCTCACGTTTTGGAGCCTTAAGAGAAATTTTTTGCTTGGCCAAGTTCACACGTTCACGGGCATGATATGCAAGTTGCTCTAATATATTTTTCTCACTCATTGCTGACTTTGATTAACTTGTTGAGAGTCTCAAGAGCCTTTCCTGATTTTATGATTTCGTCGGCGAGTTTGATTCCGTCCTTCATGCTTTGAGCTTTTCCGGCAATGTAGAGTGATGCGCCCGCGTTCATCAAGACAGCGTTATATTTGTGGCCGCGTTCTCCGTTGAGGATTGCACGAGTGATTTTAGCGTTATCTTCAGGAGTGCCACCTTTGAGGTCAGATTTATTGCAACGTTCGAAGCCAAATTGTTCCGGGGTGATCGTGTAGGACTTGAACCAGCCGTCACGAATCTCGCAAATTCTTGTTGGACAGCTTACGGAAATTTCATCAAGCTTATCTTGACCATAGACGACCATTCCGCGCTTTATGCCTAAAGTAACGAGGACTTGTGCTAAAGGTTCAACGAGATAATCATCATAGACGCCGAGTAATTGCATTGAAGGGGTGCCGGGATTTGTGAGAGGGCCAAGGATATTGAAGACTGTACGGAAGCCAAGCTCTTTACGAATTGCGCCGACGTATTTCATTGACGAGTGATATTTTTGAGCGAAGAAGAAGCACATTCCGACCTTGTTAAGAAGCTCAACGCATTTTTCCGGGGATTGATTGATGTTCACGCCCAACGCCTCAAGGCAATCAGCAGTCCCACATAATGAAGAGGCCGCCCTATTTCCATGCTTAGCAACTTTGACTCCACCAGCCGCCGCAACTAATGCTGAGGTCGTAGAGATATTAAAGCTCTGTGCATTGTCGCCACCAGTCCCGACGATCTCGAAAATTTCCATGCCAGTATCAACTCGTGTAGCGTGTTCTCTCATGGCCGCCGCCGCTCCTGCTATCTCGTCAGTTGTTTCAGCTTTTGCACTCTTCGTTGACATTGCCGCAAGAAACGCAGCGTTCTGTGTGGGAGTTGTTTCGCCGTTCATGATCTCATTCATGACTGTATAAGACTCGTCGTAAGTGAGATCGCCTTTGTTGACGAGTTTAACTATTGCTTCCTTTATCATAAAAATTAACCACCTTTACACTTCCAAAAATTGCAATGAATTTTACGGGAAATGTTTCAGGCGGTTAAGTGCGATATTATTTCATTTCTGCAATATATTTTGTGAATGCTTCCGGGATAAATTGCCTGAACGATAATTGTTGGTCGGTCATTGGGTGCATAAAAGCAAGCTTCCACGAATGCAAGAGTACCCGCCCTATGTTATTATCCTTTGCCCCATAAGCTGTATCGCCAACCAACGGACAACCTAACGCCGAAAAGTGTACGCGTATTTGATGAGTCCTGCCGGTGTATAGTTTGAAATTCACTAGCGAAATATCATTACGAGTCCACAAAACTTTATAGCCCGTCAATGAAGGCTTGCCGCCCGCTACGATTGCTTGGTGATAATAATCGTCAGGATCATGATCAATTGGCCCTGAAATTATCGCTTCGGACTTTTTAGGACGACCATGAGCAAGAGCTATATACTGCTTGTCAATCTCACGATACGTAAACATTCTTTGAAGACGCCCCATAGTTTTTGGATCACGAGCAACCATCATAAGCCCTGAAGTCCCGCCGTCAAGTCTGTGAACTATTCCAGGTCGCAACCAACCTCCAGGCATTCGCGCAATCTCCGGGTAACGATATATGAGTCCATTCACGAGCGTGTTGTGCCAATTTCCGGGCCCAGGATGCACGACTACCCCCGCAGGTTTATTTATGACGAGCAAATATTCATCTTCATAGACGACTTCAAAGTCAACCGGCTCACCCTCAATGCTTCTCATGTTGCAGGATTCAGGGAACTCAACGTAAAATTTTTGTCCCTTCACAACTTTCATGGAAGGCTTTATGCGTTTTTCAGCCCTAATGTTGTCGTTTACGATTAAATCCTGTGCGCGTTTACGAGATACTTCGAGCTTCTCTGCCAGAAATAAATCGAGTCTATCGTAATCAGCTTCAGCCGCTATAATCTCTATCATTTATTGAATACCTCAAAGGCTTTGTCAAAATCTATGAACCTCAAGCAGAAATTCTCCGAGTCACGTTTAAGAGCTTCCATTGACGCACGACGACATAATAACGCTATATCGCCACCAGTGAAATTTTCCGTCTTGGCCGCCAATTCCGAAATGTCAACGCTTTCATCAAGGGGCTTGTTGTGTAATTGAATCCTGAAAATCTCCTCGCGGGTCTTCTCGTCAGGTATGGGCAACTCGAATTTCAGATCAAACACTCCTGGAACAAGCAAAGATTTATCAAGCAGATCAATTCTATTTGTCGTGCCAAGAACTGTAACGCCGTTAAGCTCCTCAATGCCTCGTAACTCCGCCATAAATTGCCCCGTGAGTCTGCTCTCCGTTGACGCAAACGCAGAACCAGAACTATTAGCGCGCTCCGGGAATAACGCTTCGATCTCGTCAAAGTAAATTATCGATGGCGCGGCCTGTTTTGCAACTCTGAACACGTCCTTCAAAGCTCGTTCCGACTCTCCCAAGTATCGCGACAAAATATTTGCGCTCTGTACGCTGATGAAGTTCACACCGCTTTCATGGGCTAGAGCTTTCGCCAAAAGAGTCTTTCCAGTCCCTGAAGGTCCGTATAATAAAATTCCGCGCGTTGGCTGAATGTTGTAACGTTCAAAAATTTCCGCGTGCTTTAATGGCCAAGTTACAGCGTTGATTAATTCGTCCTTGATATTTTGTAAGCCGCCAACGTCATTCCAAGTTACGTCGGGAATCTCAACGAACACTTCACGAGTAGCAGAAGGCTCAGTCTCCAACAAAGCGTTCATAAAGTGTTTCATGCCGACTTCAAGTTTAGCGACTTTCTCGTACGGGATCTCTTGGTTCTGGAAATTCACGTAAGGCAAAATATCACGTACACATGACATAGCCGCCTCCTTGGCCAAGGCTTCTAAATCAGCTCCGACAAATCCGTGCGATAAATCTGCAACTCTCTTTAAGTCAACGTCTTCAGCTAAAGGCATTCCGCGAGTGTGAATCTTGAGAATCTCAAGGCGTCCTTTACGATCAGGGATTGGAATAGAGATTTCACGATCGAATCTCCCTGGCCTCCTCAAAGCTGGATCAAGGGCATTAGGAATATTAGTAGCTCCGATTACGATCAACTGCCCACGAGATTTCAGGCCGTCCATTAGCGCCAATAACTGCGCAACTACACGACGCTCAACTTGTTTTTCCCCGCCCATGTCCTCACGTTTCGGGGCTATTGCGTCAATCTCATCAATAAATATTATCGAGGGTGCACGGTCTTGAGCTTCCTCAAAGATTTTGCGCAAACGTTCTTCACTCTCACCGTAAAACTTGCCTATGATCTCCGGGCCTGATATGTGAGTAAACCATGCGTCAGTCTCATTAGCAACTGCACGAGCTATTACTGTCTTACCAGTTCCAGGAGGGCCATAAAGCAACACGCCGCGCGGAGGCTGAATCCCTAAACGCTCGAATATCTGCGGAAAACGTAGAGGCAACTCGATCATTTCACGAACTTTGCGAATCTGTGAGCTTAACCCGCCTATATCCTCGTAAGAAATTTTGTGAACGTGATTAACTTCCAGAGGCTTGAGAATGTTTAAGTAAGTGGATTTGTTAATTATGACAGTGCCTTCAGGAGTCGTAGCTGTAACGCTGAAATCACAGACACGAGTCCCGAAGAAGTTCACGCGAATTCTATCGCCTGCCCGTAATGCTTGGCCTTCCAACATTGAGAGTATATAGCTGTTATCTTTCTCACGTTCAGTTAATTTGACGTCGCCCAATGGTTGTAACGTCGCACTGCCCGCAAAATGATACGCTATTGGGGTCTCAAGACTAATAGTTTCGTCAAGTGAAGTCCCGGCGTTCTCACGAATTAGGCCATCAATCTGAATCACCTCACGCCCAACTTCTCTATCGCCTGTCCTGATTCTTGCGGGAGTAGTTTTTTTGCCTGTTATCTCGACTAAATCGCCATCGCTGAGATTTAATTCTGCCATGTCGTCAGGGTGTATACGTGCAAAACCTTTCATCGCGTCCCCTGAATAAGCTTCCTGAACCTTAAATCGTTTTATCATACTCGTAATTGATTGTCCCTTCCCAAATCTTAACGTGTTATAATTGAGAAAGTCCGGGAGAGCTACGGACGAAATAATGTGGCTGTCAGTCGAGGCCGTTTACCTCAACTAACAAACCACTTCGAAAGTTAAGTTACGCGACCAAATTAGTCTTTTATTGAGCGGATAAACTCCGTCAAAGCTCTGACATCTTCAGCAAAGTATTTGAGTACTAACGCCAAAGTTCGGAGCAAATCAACGAGGGTCTTCACGACTCTCACCCCTTTCTGGCGGGGGAAGATCAAGAATAATTCTTCGGCGACAACCCCCCGCTTTGAATTGCCGGAGGCTCTCCTAGTAACGTGAGACACAATATCACGAACTGCCGCTTATTCTATCACAGCTTATATCAACAACTAATTACCTCGTCTTAACATGCGTATGCTAGCATAAAAAACATCCTCCTGCTCACTTTCGAACAGAAGGACGTTTGCTTATCTGCGTGTTATGTTTGCGTGTTTATTGATCTGTGTGTGTATTACTTTTTGCGCATCGCCATGAATGCTCCGAGTACTGCAAGCGCAAGTGCCGATGAACCCATTGCACAGCCGCCGCCTGAACTGCCCAAAGGTCTCTCCGTGCCATTCGCAACGACAGGAAGTACAGGTGCAAGGTCTACTGTGTCTGCAGCGATACCTAAAGCATTATCCGCAGTCTTAACAACAAGGAAAACTTTCGTGTCAGCCGTTATATCTGTGGTATTTGCTAAAATCCTCTCTAACGTTACAGCTGCTCCAGCAGCGTCTACGATTCTGAACTGTGATGAGTTTGCTTCTGCTCCGTCAGTTCCCTTCGGGAAAAGGTGGAAACCGCCCACATAGCTCGAATTGCTCCTTATGTTCACAAGGTCAAGCGTAAGCGGGATATACAAAACCTTACCTACAGGAACGTCACTTATCGTAGGGACATATGCCCCAAAGAACGTCGCCGTGTTTTCTTCAGTGGTAAGACTCAAGCTCGCCAAGCTGCTGGTCTCTTCGGCACTAGGCGCGGTCATTTCGAAACCAGAAAAGTCCGTTATAATGTCAGCAGCATCGACACCATCAAGGAAATTACCTAACGCGGTCTTTATAGCCGTGGTTTCAGCATCTGTTGCTGCTTTTGTCGTAACTGTGGTAACAGCCCGAGCAGCTACTTGTTTCGCCGTGTCAATATTATAATTAGCCGGAACTTGTTC
>CAJOGG010000098.1 GCA_905234205.1 uncultured Synergistales bacterium
CTTATCAGCTACTATCTTGCAGGAATGTTCGGTGTAGCAGTCGCGGCAGTAGGTATGCTTTCAATCACGGGTATATCATTGAGCGTTGACGCTTACGGCCCAATCGCGGATAACGCAGGCGGAATTGCAGAGATGAGCGAGTTACCTGAAGGCGTTCGCAAGATCACAGACCACCTTGACGCAATCGGAAACACCACAGCAGCTATGGGTAAGGGACTTGCTATCGGTTCAGCGGCATTAACGGCTCTTGCTTTGTTCGTGGCATATTCACAGGCGGCCAAGATTGAGAAGATCGACATCATGAATCCTTACGTCATTATCGGCTTATTAATCGGCGGTATGCTTCCGTTTATCTTCTGCGCACTCTCGATTGATGCTGTAAGTAAGGCGGCTGATGAAATGATTAAGGAAGTCCGCAGACAATTCCACGAGATACCAGGCATTATGGAAGGCGACGCGAAACCGGATTACGAACGCTGTGTATCAATCTCGACTCACGCAGCATTAACACAAATGATCGTTCCCGGCGTAATGGCAATAGTTGTTCCTGTGCTTGTAGGATTCTTGCTTGGCAAAGAGGCTTTAGGCGGCTTGCTTGGTGGAGCTATCGTAACAGGCGTAATGATGGCTTTATTCATGGCGAACTCCGGCGGAGCTTGGGACAACGCTAAGAAGTACATCGAAGAAGGACATTTCGGTGGATAAGGTTCCCCCAATCACGCGGCATCAGTTGTCGGCGATACAGTAGGCGATCCATTCAAGGATACAGCAGGCCCGGCACTTAACATTCTTATCAAGTTAATGACCGTTGTAGCTCTTGTTCTTGCACCATTGTTCTAATCAGTAACGAAATATTGATGGGAGTTGTTGAGAAAAGTTTTCAGCGACTCCCCATTTTTATGCTAAGCGATAGGAGGAAAACTTTCATGAACAAAAAATTTTTTGTGCTATTGTGTGCTGTTTTTTTTTCACATATATCTTGGGGGGGGGTGCGACTTGCTTATGCAGATGTGGCGATAGATGATGCTAATTTCCCCGACGATAACTTCCGTGCTTATATAGCCACCGTAAGCTTTGATCAAGACCAAGACGGAGTGTTGAGTGATACGGAGATAAAAGCAGTCTTAAGCATTCATGCTAGCAGCAAAGATATATCATCGTTACAAGGAATTGAATATTTCACAGCATTAGATTACCTCGATTGTAGTTATAACCAGCTGACATCGTTGGGCATGAGCGATAATCCTAACTTGCTTTATCTCGATTGCCAGAACAATCAGCTCACAAATTTAGACGTCAGCAAGTGTACATATCTCTATCTACTCGATTGCAGCTATAACAACTTGGCAGAACTTGACGTTAGCAACAATACCATGTTAAGTGTTTTGGGTTGCTATGTTAATTCACTGACGACATTGGATATTAGCAGCTGTAAATCTCTTAGCGTACTTGATTGTAGCCATAACAATTTGACGGAGCTTAACGTTAATAACAATACTGTGTTGAATGCTCTGTATTGTGATAATAATGATATTACTGAACTAGATTTTTCATCTAACGACTTGGTATTATTGCAACTAAGCGGCAATACATTGCAATCATTATCAGTAGCAGATCAGCATTTATTCGACTTAGATTTATCTGATCAATCAAGCTTAACTAACGCAAAACTTTCGCCACAAAATATTTCCCAATACACCAGCGTAGCAATCAAGGCGACAAGTGATGATAGCTATCCTTATGAATATGTATTCTTGCCTTATGGCAATGAAGCAATTCCATCTTTCGACCGTATACTTAGCTTAGACGCTAGAGACAAGGACGGAGTTTCTGTTGGGATTTTATTATCAGGCGATGATAAAGTCTTAGTATCTGATCAACCTGCAACAATAAGTTATATGTACGACACAATGGCCCCTAGCCTTGATGATCCGTATATGAGCGTCAATATCTCGTTTATTTCGCTTGATGACATCTTGAGTATAACTATCACAAGTCCCGATAATGGCCTAATAACTCTTCCTTCATCTGGCGGAACTTTCGACGGCATAATAGCAACCATAGATAACCCAAACGGAATAGCAAGTACTGACTTGAAATGGGGAATATTGCTTGACGGTGGCAATGCGTATATAAAATATGAGGGCGATTTTTTCACAATTAGTGGCGACGTTCCAGAAAATACCACTTCAATCGATAAGTCATACATTTTAGAACTCTGGTGCGACACTGATTTTCACGGAATGAGCGTACACGCGTCTGCCAGCCTCGATATTGTAGTTAAGGAAATGCCACTGGAAGTTCATGTCATAAGTCCTGACAACCACGTTATAACGCTTCCTTCAAGTGGAGGATATTTTGGCGATGTTATTGTCTCCGTGTCTGGAGGTTATGATTGGTACGAACTCTATTATGACGAGAGCAAATTAAGCTGCGATATTACTCAAAGCGGTGACGTGTTTGTTGTGTCTGGGATAGCTCTTAAAAATTCAACTCGTTCGAATATAAGTTATGATGTTGATGTTGGTTTTACTCGTCATTATGAACCTTACAGAGATAGCGGTGGACCCGGAGCCGTTATGACAGTTGGCGATGGTTTTACGGTGGTTATCGAGGCCGTACCCTATAAAGCATCGCAAAAATATCAAACATTCTCTTTCACAATGCCTTCAAGTTTATCGAGTAAGCTGGCGTCAAAATTTGGAGTTGATTCCAGTCAAATGCATCAGTTCGATAGCAGTGAAATTGATTATTCTGAACTTGATACTACATGGTTGAATTCTGCAAAATCCGACGTAGGCTCCATAGGTGAAAATTTCCTGACAGAGACTGCCATTCTAAAACCTTCAAAAACCGGCGTGTATGTCATGCAGATTTCTTTAACGGGCACTGGCTACAAAGCAGGCGACACTCTCAATGTTCACTTTGTAAGTTCGTCAGGGGCAATAAAGGCGAGTGCAACAGTTCCTGGTGAAGACTCTATAGAATACGTTTTGTATGATGAAGATGGCAACGAAATAACTACAGCACCTTCAAGTGGCGTCGCTTATGTTGCCATGAATGTAGATACTGCTGGCAAAGAATTAATCGGGCTTATAACTTCAGAAAGCGCTCCTGCGGCTCCTGTTGTAACAGAAGTAATCGCTACTCCAGTTGAAGAAACAGTGCAGCCAACCATAGTTGAAAACGTCGTGAATGTTATCAACGAGATTATACAATCTCAACCTGAAACTGGACTCAAAACAGTAACCTCCGAGGACATTAATTTCATTTCTGAAGAGCAGATAATTAAACATGAAGAACCAACTCAAGAAGCTAAGCAGGAAATTACCAAAAAAGCTAAAGAGGAAGAATACGAGATAGTTACGAAAATCACGACTTTAAGCGTTGATAAAACGGGCTATTATGTTTTCGAGGTAACACTTCCTGATGATATATGGGAGCAAGTTCAAGGCGTTGAAGTTAAAGATTTGCGAGTATATTACGCAATACTTGACTCTATCAAAAAATCTTCAAACGTTGAAGCATCAGTAGTAATGGGTTTGCTCAACACGTGGGAACTTCTTACTCTCAAAGGAGAAAAAATGAAGTTCAGCGCTAAAAATTTCTTAATGGTCGGTTTACTCAATGCTGGTTCGCCTTTAACTTTGTTCTTAGCAAAGGCTATCATGGCGTTATTATTTGGTGGAGGCTGTAACGCTGGCTTCGGGGTAATAATTGTCGGTGCCCTTGCATGGAAATTTTTGCGGAATAAGCGTTAGCTGTATTGAACACTTTGCGGGAGTTGTTGAGAAAAGTTTTCAGCGACTCCCACTTTTTCATCAATAGAAATCTTCTTCGGAGATCAAATAAACCTTCCTTTTTGCGTTATCAATAACCGTACGTGTAAAATAGTTAGTGTTATCACGTTGGAATTTAGTTTCTTCATCAAGTATTTCATCATAATCAAGATTTAGAATTTCGCAAAGCTCATGCCCTGTTAATACTTCTCCCTCAGAAAAACGCCCCTTTAAGCCTATGACAATTTCTCTTTTTTCCTCAGCGTGAAATGCACAAAGATAAAAATTTGTCGTAAATGGCAACTTATTTTCCAGTAAAGAACGACATATTTCTAAGGTTTTCTTTTCGCCATCAGCCTTTTTCGTATCAAACGCATAACCAACTTTCAGTTCAACTATGTGACAAACACTTTCTCCATCATTGTTAATATCAAAAATTATTAAGTCTGGTTCATGACCATCAACATGATATTTGCTTGCTTTTATCATCTTACTAGTAGCTAGAAAGATTCCGCAATACTGTCCTTGCATACAAGCCTCAACAAATCGATCTAAATTACCATTAGGAATCAGTGTTGATTTTTGCGCAATTATATTCTCCAAAACATAGCCAGCTTTAATACTAGCAGATTGAATTTTAGAGATAAGGTTTCCAATCTCTTCGTCACCAAACAATCTGGAATAATTTCCTGATGAATTTTTAGGTTTTGCATCTGATATTCGTGCTAACACAGTTTTATTCTTCGCCATACTCTATATCTCCTCCAATAAAATCCCGTTTAAGCTCTTCACAAGCGTACATTATTGGAAATCCCCCGGCCGCCGGGTCAAGAATCGTATCGCCCTCAATTGTTGTTGCTGCTATAAGCCGTTTCTGAAGTCCGTAAGGTTTGCTATGTGGGTGAATCTTCTGCACCTTCTCTTGCCATACGTCAGGGATAGTATGATCTCGCCAGCATGATTTTGCCTTAACCGGAGATTTTTGGAACACGACGAGATATTCTGACTTACGCCTTGTTCTGTAGCCCATTCCGATTTTCTCCTTGTCCCACACGATTAAGTCAACGAGATTCAATTCTGTCTCTATGAACCAATCTAAAACGCCTTGGCACAAATGAAATTTATCTACCCATAAGAATAAATGTCCGCTCGCTTTCAAGACTCGATTAATTGCGTGAATGAATTTTATGATCGTTCCCTCGTCCATTTGTTGAAGTGATGAGCGCGCCCTACCTCGTGAGATTCCTTCGTTGCCATATTTGAGCTTATCGAGAATGCCGCGATACTGTGGATCAAAGAATGCTGCCGCTATGCAAGAGTCGTTGATGTCATTCATGAGCGTTAAGCCGTCTGTTTTATTCTTAACGTTGAGTGAAAATCTGCTGCCCTCTTTCAAAATTTGCATTGTAATTTTTTCTCCGGTTTCATAGAATCAAGCGATTATAGCAAAATGGAGTTGATAATTATGAGTGATACATTAATCGTTTACTTCTCTAAGAGCGGTAACACAAAAACTATCGCTGAAGAAATTGCAAAGGTGACCAACGCCCCACTTCACGAAATCTTGACCGAGAAAACTTACCCCAAAAATTATGTCATGACCATTCTAGAATCTCGCAAGGAGTTTAAGAAGGACGAGCGCCCTGTGTTAGTTGACTCGCCAATCGAAAATTTTGACGCGTATTCACGAATCATTATAGGCTTCCCGATTTGGTTCTTCACGTGTCCGATGGCTGTTGTGTCATTCCTGGAGAAATATAATTTTGCCGGCAAAAACATTTACCCGTTCTTCACGAGCGGCAGTTCCGGCGGTGATAAGGCTGCTGCAAAAATCAGGGAGCTTTGTCCGGGCGCAACTGTTTACGACGCATTCAACGCTAATAAATTTGACAGCACGAAAATTTCTGACTGGCTTAACAGTTAATGAGCAAAGTTTTATTCATTTCACAAAGCACTTACGAACATTCACAGATCGACTCGGCAATTAACCGGGCCTTCAATTATTTCAGAGTCACGATAAATCCCGGCGACAAAGTTTTA
>CAJOGG010000099.1 GCA_905234205.1 uncultured Synergistales bacterium
ACCAACGAATACTTCCGGTAATATCGCCGCTAGTTGTCAGTTTAACGCGATAATCTCCGCTGCCTGCCGTAATTGATACAGGGATAGGTGTATCCACAGCCGCATCTTCATAGAAAATATCGAACGATCTTTTTACTTCAGGTTCTGGTGGTGTACCTATCGTAGTCATTTTGACGGTAACATCAAGACTGACCTTGTTATCTTCAGAATCAACGAAAGTTATTACGGCGCTATGATCTGCAGAGACTGAAGGGACGGCGGGTGTTACTGTAATAGGGATATTGCCAGAAGTTAGTGAAGTGTCGCTCGGGAGGTCTACGCTGATAGTTGCAAAAGTTGCCGTAAAATCGCACGATACATCGTAACTTACGGGCGCATGATTCGTAAACGCGGCGTTCAGAGTTTTTGCTTCTCTATCTGCGGAAGTGAACTCAAAGCTCAATGACGTTGTAGCAAGTTCAATAGGCGTCCATCCTTCAACAGGGGTTAAATCTTCGCTAACATCAGAAAAAGTTACAGGCCAACCCAACACTCTTACTATTAGCTCGTCGCCCTTTTTGGCTTCAGTCAAAGGTATACGGACAACTGCGTCAGTACTATCAGCTACGATTGAGCCTTCATTAAATTTAAGTCGTATGGAAGTAACTCCATAGTCGCCGCTATCCCCGTCAAGGTTGTCATTGCTGGTTCCTGTTATATCAAACGATAGCCAATAAGGCAGATTAATATCCTTGGAATTTATGTAGGAAGCATAACCTTCATCATCGGGCGCAATAACGTCAACTATGTAAGAATGCGTTACAACGTTGAGATCCGTGCTTACATCATGTGATACTACACGTCTAAATCTGCTTCGTTGTGCGGCTCTCCCCGTGTCCTCTTTCCAAAGTTCAATATCATCGCCGTTAGTATTGTAAACGTAGTCATAAAATTCTACGACTTCCACTGATAAATCAAAGCTCACGTTGATCGTTGCAGATTCAAAATAATCGCCGCTGATTTTTGGGGTCAAAGTGAATCCATAAGAATCAGCACTTTCTGGAAGTAAGCCTACAAGTACGAGAACGTCGCCCGAGTCATCTTTCGTGAAGGTTGGAGTTAAGAAATCGTAGTCTTCACTTATAGGCCTAAAATCCCACGAAAGCTCATAGTTGACAAATATTTCATCTCCGTCTGCCTCTTCAGGTGGGACAATTTCATCGGTGTCATCTTCTTTTAATGCAAGTTTGGGAATGTGATACTTTACGTAGTAGTTGTAGCCTTCATAAAATTCAAGGTCTTCGTATTCAGTAAATATCTCAAAATCGAGTTCGCTATCGTCGTCAATCTCAAGTGTATAACTTTCCGCATATGCCATTGAAATAGCAAATAACGCCGCCAGCATTGCCAGCAACGTTACACGAAATATTTTATTAACTTTCAAAATTAATCCTCCTTACCATGAGAACCAACCTTTCTTAGGCTGTGGTTTAGTTTCTTCCTTCTCGGCCTTTTTTTCAACTTTTTCCTGTGAGTAAGCAACTTCCCAACCGACTGACTTATATTTTTGCTCGTTATCAACCGTGAACATTACATGCACGACAGCTTTTGTGCCCTCAGCAACTTTAGCATTTGAGTTAAGAGTTACTACGACGGCTGCTATCTGTTCATCATTGTATGAGTCCTTAACTTTCTCGCTTACTTCGTACTTCAGCCATTCAGGAAGATCGATAACCGGCTTTCCGTCCTCTGACTCAATATAAGCTGAATAGACTAATTCATGATGGCTTTCACGCTGTGGGGCTCTGACTGTTACGGAATAATTTGACGTTGCTTTGTGAATGTCAACGTTCTCCGCAGGCTTTACCGTGGAGTCAAATTCGCTGCCCGATACGATAAGCTCATGATCTGCCGGGTGAACAAACAGTCTGTAATCTGTGTCAAAGCTTGTTCTAGTACCAATAGCTTCTTTGTAATCGCATTCAGTAACTTCCGCTATGATAGAAAACTCGTATGTATCGTCTGAAAGTGGCAGTATTCCAACTATTGTCAGCGTATCTGAATCAAAGTTGAAGTTCAATCCGTTCATTGCTTCCGGGGCTTCAGCTTTCCAGACAAACTTATACTTATCCGGAGTTACAAGCATTCCGTCATCGTCTTCATCGCCTGCGTTAAATTCTGTCAAAGTTAAGGCTGGCAAATGATACTTTGCTGTGTAATTGAAACCTGCTACACCGTCTTCAGCCGCGTTCTCAAAAATTTCCGGGATAGCATCTGCCACACCGTTAAGTTCATATCTGTATGACATAGCCATTGCTGACGAAACGATTAACAACACCGCCATTAATGATAACGATACAACTAAAATTTTCTTACTCATAAATAATTTCCTCCTTAATGTTTTCTTTCTCGTAAATCTCAATAAATTACCTCCTTAATAAAAATCGGTTGCCCATTCACAGCTTTTATAAGCAACTTTAACGAAAATTATACACGCTAAACCATAAAAACGCCCTCCCGCAAAAACTTCACGAGAGGGTCAAAACTTTCTTGCAACAAGTGATTAACCGCCTAAGTATGCTGCTCTGACTTTGGGATTATTTAAGAGTTCTGCGCCTGTTCCTGATAAGCTGGTCGTGCCTACCTCCAACACGTAAGCTTTATGTGCAACCTTCAAGGCTGCGAATGCGTTTTGCTCAACAAGTAATATCGTGCGTCCTTGTGCGTTAATCTCGCGAATTATCCCGAATACTTCATCAACAAGTATAGGCGCGAGTCCCAAGCTAGGCTCATCAAGCATAAGTAAATCCGGCCTGCTCATCAATGCACGACCAACCGCCAACATTTGCTGCTCTCCTCCGGATAAAGTGCTGCCCTTTTGTCTACGTCGCTCCTTGAGCCTTGGGAATAACGAGTACACATATTCCATATCGTCAGCGATTCCCTTAACGTCATCGCGAATATATGCGCCTAGCGTTAAATTTTCCTCAACGGTTAATTGTGGGAGAATGCGTCGTCCTTCCGGGCTTAACGAGATTCCTAACTTAACGTGAGCTTCTGCGGGCTTGTTCAAAATTGAGACGGACTTATTATCGCGTGGGGAAGTGTAAGTCATTTCGTCGGCACGAGATTTCACTAGGCCCATTATCGAACGAATAACGCTGGATTTTCCGGCACCATTAGCTCCAATCAACGTAACTATTTCGCCGCGGTTAATTTCAAGTGATACGTCACGAACTGCATGAATAGCTCCGTAATTCACGTTTAACTTTTCGATCTTCAACATTACGTCACTCATTTATGCCACGCTCCCTTCTGCTGCTGCTCCTGCGCCTAAATATGCCTCAATGACTCTTGGGTTAGCTTTGATTTCGTCGGGGGTACCCTGTGCAATGTGAACGCCCTGATCCAGAACTTGAATATAATCGCAGACATTCATAACGACTTTCATATCGTGTTCAATCAACAAAATCGTGAGGGTAAATTCATCACGTAGACGGCGAATAAATTTCATCAGCTCTTCAGACTCTTGAGGGTTCATTCCGGCGGCTGGCTCGTCAAGCAACAAGAACTCCGGTTTAGTGGCCAAGGCTCGTGCTATTTCGAGTCGTCTTTGTGCTCCGTATGGCAACGATGAAGCTTTTTCGTCCGCAAATTCTTCAAGGCCAAGCTGTGCGAGTAAATCCAAGGCTCTAGCTTTAACCGCGGCGTCCTCACGAATCACATCAGTGAATATAAACGGTGCTAACGTTTGCCACCATTGATATTTTTGTCGGATTCTGCTGCCTATCATGACGTTCTGTAACACTGTTTCATGACCGAACAAGCGAATATTTTGGAAGGTGCGACTCATTCCAGCCTTGCAGACTTCATCAGGGCCAAGACCTCCGATTGATTTCCCCAAGAATTTTATCGTGCCTGAAGTTGGTTTATAGAAGCCGCTTATGACGTTGAAGGCCGAAGTTTTTCCTGCGCCGTTGGGGCCGATTAATCCTATAATTTGCCCGCGTTTGATTGTGAAGGTTAAGTTATCAATCGCTGATAGTCCCCCGAAACGCAATTTAACGTCCTGAAGCTCTAACACTGTTTCAGATTTTTCGCGCGACTCTTTGCTCTTGGCCTTCGATTTAGGGAAGAATACATCCCACGAAAATTCACGCATTCCCATAATTCCTTCACGCCTGAATATAATCACCATGATCAGCAGCAACGAGAATATAACCATACGCATTCCAGGTATGCCGGGGATATTTATTGAGCCGATTGTGATAGGGTTCTCAACGAATCTTAGCCACTCTAACATTGTCGTAACTAACACAGAGCCGATTATAGAGCCTGTTACAGATCCAAGACCGCCAACAACGATTATCATCAAAATATTATAAGTCTGGGTTATCATGAACATACGCGGGTCAATCGTGGTTATCAAGTTACCCATCAACGCGCCGCCAAGCCCTCCACCGAAACAGCCTAACGTGAACGCTAAAACTTTTACGCGGAAAGTGTTAATGCCCATCATCTTGGCCGCAACTTCATCATCACGTACAGCACGCAACACGCCGCCGAAATTGCTACGTAACATGCAGACCATACAGAGCAAAACTATTCCTAAGCAGCCCCAGCTCATGAACAAAGTAGTATATGCAGGTATACCCTTTAAGCCTAGTGAACCATTAGTTAATCTCGCGCTATTAGTTATTAAGATTCGTATGATCTCTGCAAAACCTAACGTCGCTATTCCCAAGTAATCCCCGCCGAGTCTCAATACTGGCAACGCCACCAGCAAACCGAAGAACGCAGCAACTAGTCCAGCAAGAATCAACGAGACTATAAAAGGCGCATTGACATTCAAGAGCCACGGGTAAATGTCCTCAAGAATCCACATTGAATTTTTCTGTGCAGGTGAGAGAACTAATAACGCTGATACATACGCCCCTATCGCCATAAATCCCGCATGACCTAGTGAAAACATTCCCGTTATTCCGTAAATGAGATTGAGACTTAACGCTAGAATCGCATTTATCGCTATCAAGTTCAGGATTCTTTGCCAATAACCATTAAGCAACGTCGGAGCTTTATCGAGGAAGAACGCAAATAAAATTACAGCTATGATCGTGAGAATTAAATTTCGTACTCTGTGCATTAGATTTTATCCTCCAATCTCTCGCCTAATAATCCAGTCGGCCTGAACAACAAAATCAATATCAACAGCAGAAACGCAAACGCATCTTTGTAGCCTGATAACGTCGGAAAAAATGCCACTGACATAATTTCAACGAAACCTAGAATCAATCCGCCTATCATTGCGCCAGGCACCGATCCGATCCCACCGAAAACTGCCGCTATGAAAGCTTTTATTCCCGGGGTCATTCCCATGAACGGCTCAACACGAGGATAACGCAACGCCCACATTATTCCGGCCACAGCAGCCAACGCAGAACCAAGCCCAAACGCTAGAGCTATGATTTTATTGACCGATACACCCATCATTCTCGTTGTCTCAATGTCAAATGAGATCGCACGCATTGCCAAGCCTGGTTTAGTCTTATAGAGCAGCCATAACAGACACCCAACTAACACGAAAGCCACAACAGGAACGAGAATCCCCAACGGAATTAAGCGAATTTTTCCGGGTAACTCTATTGGCTTCATCAAGATTGGAGGCTGAACAACTGGACGAGGCATTCCCGTAAACACGACCACCGCGAAATTTTCAATAAAGAACGATACGCCGATAGCACTTATTAGCGCAGAAATTCTAGGAGCTTCACGAAGAGGCTTGTA
>CAJOGG010000100.1 GCA_905234205.1 uncultured Synergistales bacterium
TTCCCAATAAAGATAGAGTCTACGAGGACTTCAAGGACTATCGCAAAAATGGAGACTTCGAAGACATGAAGAAATTATGTCAGGATATTTACAAGCACGCAAAATTTTATACGGACATGATCTTTGTTAGAAGCGATAATGAAAAACTCAACAGAGTCTATCATGACATTAGAGAACTTAAAGTTGTGGTGTACTATCCATTCATTCTCAAGGCTCATAGTGATTATGATGAAGGCATTATTAATCTTGATGAGTTAATCGAAGTCATGAAGTTATGTATAAGCTACATGTTGAGGCTAAAAATTTGTGAGGCAGAGACGCACGGAACAAATAGAACTTTTGCGATTCTTCGTGACAGATTAGATGTAAATAATTATGTCGGCTCGTTAAAGAAATTCTTGCTAAATACTAAAGGAGGACTTGAATTTCCCAATGATGAGAGCTTCGCAGTTGCTTTCTTAACACGCGATATATATCACATGACGATCAAGAATTACATTCTAAGCAGTCTCGAGAATCACGGCAAAAAAGTTCCTATTAACATGAATAATTACCAGATCGAGCACATCATGCCACAGAATCCCAACTTGAGTGAAGCTTGGTGTAATGAACTTGGCCCGGATTGGCGAAATATTCAGAAGCAATATTTGCACACAATAGGTAACTTGACTCTCTCTGCTTACAATTCTGAATTAGGCGATAAACCTTTTCTCCAAAAAGTCAACATGCCCGGCGGTTACAAAGAGAGTGCCTTAAAGCTCAATGCTTCACTAGTAAAGCTCACGCACTGGAATAAAGAAGAAATAATTAAGCGTGCCGAATATCTCGCGCAAGAGGCTTTAGAGATTTGGGAGTACCCGGAATTTTTCCAAGAAGTAGGAGATTATCAAGCTACATATACACTTGAACATTATGAATTTAGCAACGTTACGCGAGAATTATTTGACGCATTGAATGATAAAATTCTGGCTCTTTCGCCGAAAATATCTAGCGAATTAAGAAAGTTATATGTAAGCTATAAACTGGATACAAATTTTGTTTCCATAGTTATTCTTAAACAAAAGCTGCGTGTGTTTATTAACATGAAATTTCGTGATGTTGTTGACCCCGAAAATCTCTGTAGGGACGTTAGCAATGTTGGCCATTGGGGTATTGGTGACGTTGAAGTAGTTGTTAGTAGTACACAAGATATTGATTATGCTATGAAAATTATCACGCAAGCTATGTAATTAAAAGCAGGTTCACTCACTACGAGTTAGCCTGCCTATAATTCTTAACGTTTTGCGAAACCCGTTCCAACTTTCTCAACTTTGCAAGTTCCTGGAGGTGTTATGTGCATTCCGGCTATAGGGATTTGATTCGTTGATGCGTAATCCAAAATCTTAATTCGTGCCTCGCGCGCTTTATCCGGATCCGTATCATACCTAACCGAAATTTCTGGCAATGGGAATTGAATCTGAATGAAGTGCACAATATCGCCAACGATTAATAATTTCTCGTCGTCAGCATTCACTTCAAAGACTGTGTGTCCCGGAGTATGTCCAGCCGCTTCGATCGCCTTCACGCTCCCAAAAAGTTCATCGTCAAATTCAAATTCCTGTACGTCATAGGACTTCAACGCGTTAATAACGTTTTCATTCTTGAGGGTGTTCACCCAGTAATCACGCTCAATTCTCCCAACGTAAACTTTAGCATTCGGGAAAGCCTTTTTGCCTTCAGGTGTAAGCAATCCGCCGAAATGGTCAGGGTGTAAATGAGTGATCAGTATCGTATCAACGTCGCTAGCTTTGATTTCGTTCTTAGCAAGTTCATTCACAACATGGCCGTCTCCCAAGCCAGTATCGAATAAAATTCCGCGCCCCGAAACTTTCACATAGAACGCAAGAATCTGACTCAGGAGTTTACCGTCGGGAAGATATTGCGTTTTCTGCTCGTCGGTTGCTCCGATTAATAAATCCGGGTTTCCCTGGCCTTGAGTGTCAAGCAACGAGATAAGCTCAATTGATGAAGCAAACGCCGCTTGACTCACACACACTAGCATTAACGAAACTAATAAAGCCCTCAACATTTACTTCACCGCTATAGCTTCGATCTCACAAAGTACTCCTTTCGGAAGTGATTTCACAGCCACGCATGAACGAGCAGGTTTTGATGTGAAGAATTTTGCGTAGACCTCATTGAATGCCGCGAAGTCTCCCATGTCTGCCAAGAAACATGTAGTCTTGAAAACTTTGTCAAAGTTGCTCCCCGCAGCCTCAAGAATCGCGCCAACGTTCTTGCATGATTGTTCAGCCTGTGCCGCTATTCCCTCAGGAGTTGCTCCTGTCTCTGGATTAACTGGAATTTGTCCGGACGTGTAGATTATTCCGTTGACCTCATAGCCCTGTGAGTAAGGACCAATTGCGCCTGGTGCTTTTGTTGTTGATATTACGTTCATAAAATTTTCCTCCTTAAAGAATTTTTCGATAAATAAGTATACAATGTTATTAAAGAAGGCAATAGTTATGAATAAGACACTTAACGAAAATAAACACGAATTTGCTATTGAATATTCATTTTTCGACAACAATCATGAAACACATATTTCAATGTTTATTTTAGTTGTGAAGGTGAATATGCCGCACAAAAAGATGAAAACGCACGAGACTTTGGCACAGACAATGAGAGAATTTGACGCCTATATAGAGAATTATTCGTGTCATCTGTGCAGAAATTTCTAAACGATTAAGCTGATCATTGGTTAATATAAACATAGTGTAAAATATTCTCACACTCTCTTGACATTTAGGAAGTGAACAGAACAACATGACATATAACACAGCATTGAAAGCACGCTTTGACTACTTAACCAAGACTCCAATTCCACGGCTTATAACTTCTTTGGCAATTCCCACGATAATAAGCATGATGGTTACGAATTTATATAACATGGCGGATACGTTTTTTGTTGGGCGAATATCGACTCAAGCCACCGCAGCTGTAGGAGTTGTATTGTCGCTTATGTATTTCATTCAGTCAGTGGGATTCTTCTGCGGGCATGGCTCTGGAAATTATGTGTCGCGAAAACTCGGGGCAGGAGAAATTCAAGAGGCTCAAGAAATGGCATCAACGGGCTTCGCTCTGGCGTTCATTCTAGGGACGATAATTCTTGTAGTCGGCTTTGCTAATCTTGAATCACTATCAATCATGTTAGGAGCAACCGAAACAATAATAAACGATACACAAAACTACATGCGGATAATTTTGTTTGGGACTCCGTTTATGACCTCACAAATAGTCATCAACAATCAATTACGCTTCCAGGGTAGTGCAGTTTACGCTATGGTGGGGCTTGTCAGTGGCGCAGTGTTGAATATATTTCTTGACCCGTTATTAATTTTCGTGTTCAACATGGGAGTAACTGGCGCGGCTGTCGCGACTATAGCGAGTCAAATCGTCAGCTTCATAATCTTGTTAATCGGTAGCACTAAGGGCGCAAACATTCGCATTCATTTTCATGATATAAGGCTCAACTCTCATTACTTGTTGCAGATTGTAAACGGTGGGGCACCTTCATTAAGTCGCAATGGCCTGACGAGTGTAGCGGGAATAATTCTCAATCACACTGCCGGGACTATCGGAGGCGATGCAGCTATAGCTGGAATGAGCGTTGTAAATCGTGTAATGTTGTTCGCGAACTCCGCGTTAATTGGATTCGGCCAAGGCTTTCAACCTGTATGCAGTTACAACTACGGAGCAAAACTCTATGCTCGAGTCAAAGATGGCTATAAATTCTGCGTGAGGTACGGGACTATATTTTTATCTATCCTGGCACTATTCAGCATAATATACTCCGAAGAGATCGTGTATTTTTTCCGTGATGACCCTGAAGTTATCGTTATAGGGAGCGCGGCGTTACGTTGGCAAATGTTGACGCTTCCACTTAACGCTATGTTCATGATCTCAAATATGTTGCTTCAGTCAATAGGCAAGGGAGTCCGAGCTACGATAATAGCTTCAATGCGTTCAGGAATATTTTTTATCCCGGCCATAATGATTTTGTCAAGACTGTATGGAATTTTCGGGGTAGAGATCGCACAATCATGCGCGGACGTTTTGTCATTCATAGCGGCGTTGCCCATAACCTTGTCCGTGTGGCGTAAAATGAACTGATAAGCTATAATGTGGCGAATAAATTTCAGAGGTGAAGTAATCATGATTAGGTTGGAGAATCCACCGGCAGGAAAGGCAAGCATAATTTTCGAGACACCGGAAGAACGTAAAGAATATTTTGCAAAGTTAGTTGGATCGATTGATGACTCATTTGTTGAACCAGAAGACGGTTATATGCTTTCAGAACATGAAAAACTATTACTTGGATACTAATATCTGCATTGCCTATATGAGGGGCAGGAATCTTTATGTAATTGACAAAGTAGATTCATATCCGATTGAAAATATAAAAATTCCCGCTATTGTTGAAGCAGAGTTAGCTGTTGGCGCGTTGAAAAGTATTTATGTCGAAAAAAGTATCAAGCAAGTACAAGAATTTTGTGATCCATTCGAGATTGTTCCGTTTGATGAGAATGAAGCTTGGGTATGTGGAAGAATTCGTGCAGATCTTGAGCGCAAAGGCATCAAAATCGGCTACAACGATACTCTTATAGCAGCTACGGTTTTATCTCGCGGCGGTGTACTCGTAACAAACAACGTCAAAGAGTTTAGCAGGGTTGAGGGACTTAGAGTCGAGGACTGGACTCAAGAATAAATTTCCCACCCCTTTTTACAAATTCGTTACTTTCCAAAAATTTTCAGATTCAATTTTCAATCGTATAGCCTAATATTGCTTGTTAATCTTTGCGTAAAAATGTAGAATTTATATATCTGCCCAAATTTCGAGATAAAGCAATTAATGATTCAGCACCCTCACTTTTTGGGAATATAGATTTAATTTCGTAAAGTTTTACAGTGATAGAAAGGATAAATAATTCATTATGCAGTTTATGTTGGCATTGGTATTCTTCATCGTTGGAGGCGGTGTAGGCTATTCAGCTTTGAAGATGTGGGACAACTCACGAGTAAACGGAGTCAATAATCAGATTACTAACATGCTCAAGGAAGCTGAGGACAAAGCAGAAAGCTTGAAACAGTCGAGAATCTCCGAAGCCCGTGAAGAAATTAACAGGTTACGACAGGAAGCACAGAAGGACATCAAGGATCGCCGAGCAGAAATTCAAAGAACCGAACGCAAACTCGAACAGAAAGAAGACAACTTAGACAAGAAAATCGAACGAGTATCACGCAGAGAAGACGACCTTAAAACAAAGCATGAGGAACTTGAAAAACGTCGCGCCACCCTCGAAGAAAAAATTCAACAGCAGGAAATCAAACTTCAAGAGATCGCCGAAATGACCAAAGAGCAAGCCCAGGAAGTTCTATTACAGAAAACTGAACAGGACGCTAAACACATGTTGGGATTAAAGCTCAAAGAACTCGAAGAAATGGCTGAACGTGAAGCAGAGAAGAAAGCCCGCAATATTATCTTGGGAGCTATGCAGCGTTGTGCGGTCGAAAGCGCAGGAGAAACTAGTATAAGCGTCGTCCCATTACCCTCCGAAGAAATGAAAGGCCGCATAATTGGACGTGAAGGCAGAAATATTCGCACGTTTGAGAGTTTAACAGGCGTTGACTTAATCATTGATGACACCCCCGAAGCTGTAACGTTAAGCTGCTTTGACCCGATAAGGCGTGAAATTGCTAGACGTGCTATGGAACGAATACACCCCGCAAGAATCGAGGACTTAATCGAACGTGCTGCACGTGATATTGACGAAGAAATGATTACAGAAGGTGAAAGCGCAGTCTTAGAAATGGGTATCAAGAACATGAGCAACGAACTAATGCGTACACTTGGCCAGCTTAAATTTAGATTCAGCTACGGGCAAAATGTTTTGGCTCATAGTATGGAAGTTGCACAGATAGCCGGGGTAATCGCCGCAGAACTTGGCCTTGATGAAGAAACAGCACGCCGCGGAGGATTATTACATGACATCGGCAAAGCTATAGATAGACAGATCGAAGGCCCTCACGCTCAAATCGGTGCAGACTTGGCTAAACGTTTGGGAGAACGTCCAGAGATAGTAAATTGTATAGCCGCTCATCATGATACGCTTGAAGTAAGTTCGCCGTATGAAGTAATAGTTTCAGTAGCTGATGCAATTAGTGCCGCTAGACCAGGGGCACGACGTGAAAGCCTTGACGCTTATATCAAACGCCTTGAGAAACTTGAGGAGATCGCAAAAGAATTTAACGGTGTAACACGAGCTTATGCTATTCAGGCCGGGCGAGAAGTACGAGTGATTCTTAACTCTGCACTTACTGATGACGGAGCAGTACATAAATTAGCGTTCGATATTGCTAAACGTGTTGAGGCCGAATTAAAGTATCCTGGTCAGATTAAAATCAACGTTTCACGAGAGACAAGAGCTACGGAGTTCGCAAAGTAAGATGAAAATATTATTTTCAGGGGATATAGCTTGGGCATCAGGTCGAGAAGCTTTAGCTGTAGCGTTGCCATTGTTGCGACAAGATTACGGGCCATTTGATTTTGTCGTTGTGAATTGTGAAAACGCTGCTCATGGTAAAGGGATCACGGAGAAAATTTTCAATGAGTTCATAGCTTTAGGAGTTGACGCAATGACTTCAGGTAATCATATTTGGGATAAGCCAGGAGTTTCTGTGTTGCTTGACTCCGACACCAGAATCTTCAGGCCAGCAAATTATTCTCGAATGTGTCCGGGGCGCGGCTATGGTGTAATTGAACGTAAGGGCAAGAAGCTTGGTATTCTCAACATTGAGGGACAAGTGTTTCTGCCTCCGATTGATAACCCGTTTGAATGTGCTGATGTTGCGATTGACGAAATGAAATCCGAACACGGTGACGATTTGCCTATACTCGTTGACTTTCACGCAGAAGCTACCAGTGAGAAGCAGGCCATGGGATATTATCTCGATGGAAAAGTTAGCGCGATCGTTGGGACTCATACTCACGTTCAGACAGCAGACGCGAAAATTTTACATCACGGTACAGCTTACATTTCTGACGCAGGAATGACAGGAGGCCACTATGGAGTCTTGGGCGTAAGTTATGAGTCGGTCATGCAGAGATTCTTAACGGGCCTTCCAACGAAATTTGAGCCAAGCGAAGAAGACATAGCGTTCAATGGTGTGTTGATTGAGATTGACGAGATCACGGGGCTAGCTTTGAGCATTCAAGCTATACAATTGCCCATAAATTTAGAGACTTGAGTTAAGAGTGAGGGTGCTTGCGAAATATATTGGCAGTAAGTCACGAATCCTCTCTTGTGAACATCAAAGCAAGGGAGGATTTTTTATGTAAGTGATATTATATGCAAACTTGAATTAATCAATGAGAGGAGAAATATTTTTATCATGCACAAACTTTTAGCGGTCATTGCTTTAGGAGCAGCGGTGTTACCATTCGTGAGTCTTCCCGCGTTCGCAGACGAAGCAATTAAACGACCTATAGCAAATTTTGATACCAACATGGGCACTTTCAGAATCGAACTTTATTCCGACCTTGCTCCCAACACAGTGAAGAATTTCGTTGACTTGGCCAAGAAAAATTTCTATGACGGAGTAATCTTTCACAGAGTCATCGACAATTTCATGATCCAAGGCGGAGATCCAACAGGTACAGGAATGGGCGGTCCGGGTTACGTTATCCCTGACGAGTTCGGCGAAGGCCTCAAACATAATGCCCCCGGGATTCTCTCAATGGCTAATGCTGGTCCCGATACTGGCGGCTCACAGTTCTTCATTACGCTTGTCCCAACACCGTGGCTTGATGGTCATCACGCTATATTCGGTCATGTTATCGATGGCATGAAAGTTGTAGAGGAAATCGGCCACACAGAGACAAATAGACGCGATAGACCAGTTAAAGACGTAGTAATCAAGACAATCACAATAGAGGAGTAATCAACCATGAACAGAAAAGTATTCGTTTCTCGCCAAATGCACAATACCGTGATGCGCTTGTTAGGAAATATCTGTGAGTACGACGTAAATTCCGACGATAGAGCCGCAACTCATGAAGAACTCGTAAACGCTGCCAAGAATTACGCCGTTATGATCACTATGTTGAATGACAATATTGACGCAGATATTATCAACCAGGCCGGCCCGGATTTGAAGTTAATCGCAAATTATGGTGTGGGATTCAATAACATTGACGTTGAGGCCGCACAAGCTAAAGGGATTTATGTATCGAATACCCCTGACGTATTGACTGACGCGACTGCGGATTTAGCTTGGACGTTGTTATTTGCTGCTGCTCGTAGAGTCATTGAAGGCGATTATATCGTTCGTAACGAGTCATTCTTATGGGCCCCGAAATATTTGCTCGGCTATGACGTTACAGGCAAGACAATCGGAATTATCGGAGCTGGAAGAATTGGCGAGAACATGGGCAAGAAAGCTGCGTTGGGCTTCAACATGAAAGTTTTGTATTACGGTCGTCATCAGTCGTTGGCTCTTGAAGCTCTTGGTGGAAAACGTACAGGGCTTGAGGAATTATTAGAGCGTTCTGACTTCGTATCTATTCACTTGCCTTTGACTCCTGAAACTCGTCACTTAATCGGAGCTAATGAGCTCGAAAAGATGAAGCCGGACGGAATATTAATCAACACTTCTCGCGGACCTGTTGTTGATGAAAAAGCTTTAGCCGACGCTTTGTCACGAAGAGTTATCGCTGGAGCAGGTCTTGACGTTTACGAGAATGAACCCAACGTTGAGCCAGCCTTAAAGGGTTTGAAGAACGTCGTATTACTTCCTCACGTAGGAACAGGGACTTTCGGTACTCGTATCGAAATGGGCAAAGTTGTAATCAGAAACATTGAAGCCGTGTTTGCCGGTAAAGAGCCGGTCAATATGGTAAGAGTGTAAAGCATGGAATTACAAGACGTCAAAAAATTGTTGCCTCCTCGTCCTGAAGATATGCACAAGGGATTTCGCGGGAGGTTGTTAATTGCGGGGGGCTCGGAACGTTACCCGGGTGCTCCTGCTTTGAGTGCGTTAGGGGCTTTGAGGAGTGGCGCAGGAGTCGTTACGGTTTTATCGTTGCAAAAAGTTTGTGAGGCCTGTGCAGCTCGTTTGCCTGAAGTTATTTATTGCTTTGAGGACGATAAATTCAGGTGGAAGGAATTAGCTTTCTCTCAGAAAAATATTGACGCTGTAGTAATTGGCCCTGGACTCGATCGAAGTGTAGCCGCAGAGTTGTTTACGTCAAGAATGTGGCGCGAATGGCCGGGGAAAATTCTAGTTGATGGCGACGGGTTACACGCTCTAGCTTCCTCAAAGGATCATTTGCAGGCTCGTAAAGATGCTGTTTTGACTCCACATGAAGGAGAAGCCGCGAGACTTTTGGATATTACTCCCGATGAGGTCAGGGCGGATAGATTTTACGCGGTCAGTGAACTTTCTGCTAAATGGGGCTGTGTAGTCCTCAAAGGTCATCACACGTTAATAGCTAGCGGTGAAAAATTCGCTGAGATCAAACACGGAGGCCCGGAGCTTTCTGTACCAGGTTCAGGCGACGTATTATCAGGTTGCATTGGCGCATTCTTGGCAATGGGGCTTGAGGCATTTGACGCGGCTGTATTGGGCACAACGCTTCACGGAATGGCCGGCGAACTTCTCGCAACTGGTGGAGTTGATGGCTTATTAGCGTCGGATATTGCTCACACGTTGAGACGAGTTATTCACACGTTGAGGACAAGCAAATAATGACACGCAAGAGAGTTGATTGGGACGCGGAGATTCGCAAGACTGACAATATTAAGCGCAAAGGATTCTTGATGAGCGGCCTAAGTTTTGCTAT
>CAJOGG010000101.1 GCA_905234205.1 uncultured Synergistales bacterium
AAGACTTGAGGCTGAACGAGCGAATCCCCAAGCGTCAATTTGGGTAGGCGGTGTAGGAACGCAGCATATCGAGGCAAAATTACGCGGCTTGTCTACTCCTTATCGTTCGAGAGTCGCTAATAGCATTCCGGCACGTTATCGCGATCCTGAAAATTACTGGACAGGTTTATATGTTGGCCCTATAGCTTTCTGCATGAACACGGAGCGCGCAAAAGAATTAGGACTCGAAATGCCTAAGAGTTGGGCGGACTTAATCAAGCCTGAATATGCGAAAAAAGTTCGTGTTGCTCACCCAAGCACTTCAGGAACAGCCTACAACATGATCACAACGGTTATAAGAATCAACGACGGCGACGAAGACAAAGCTTTTGCATACTTCAAGGACTTGGCCAAGTCTGTAGAGCAGTTCACAAGATCAGGTTCAGCCCCCGGAAAATCATGCGCACTTGGTGAAATTCCTGTTGCTATTGGTTACCTTCATGACCAGATCAAATTACAGCGTGAGGGAGCAAAAATTCAGATCGTTATCCCTGAAGACGGAACAGGCTTTGAGACTGCATCAATGTCAATCTTGAAAGACGGCCCGGATCCATTGAACGCGAAAAAATTATATGACTGGGTACTTGGCCAAAAAGCTATGGATATAATCGCGCGCTGGTACGTTATTCCGTTATCAAATTTGGCAACTCCAACCAACACAGGCTTCTCACTTGAGCAAATGAATCTCGTTAATCAAGACGATCAGTGGGACGCTTCCAACAAAGAACGTTTACTTGAACGATGGAACAAGGAAATCTCAACTGCACCAGAGAAATAAGCATTGTGATTCGTTAATGGCCTCTCGTGATTCGGGGGGCTATTATTTTGCGTAAGTAAGGAGGTATGAATTTGTGAATAAACGATTAATAAATTTTCTGCTCACGATTTTATTTGTTGTGATAGTAGGTGCATGGATATATACGAGCGTTCGTGATGAATTTCTGAAACAGTCAAGAGCTTCTCAGCGTCGTACAGTTGAGACAGTCGCGGCTGGTTATCCGTCTGAACCTGAAGACGTTGAAGGCTGGCTAAAACGTTTATCCGAAGAAGCTAATGAGTACAAAGTAGCTTTCATCAGCGAGATTCCTATGCCTGGCGAAAAGTTATCTGCTACTCCAAAAGGCGACTCAGAACTTGCGAGTTTGACGGAAAATTTTGCGCTTGACCCGGAATTTGCTAAGGGCTTCGATAATGCTGCGTACGAAGAAATTTACAGAAGCACGAAAAACTGGACAGTAGGCACTAAGGAAGAACAAGCTTTATTCTTTGCTCCGGCGGTTAGCCTCAAGACTCATGACATAGAGGGCGCGTTAGTCTTTGCATTCAACACTGACGGCGAACAAGGTTTTATGAGAATGCTTAACACGTTATTCGCGGGGGCGTTTATCCTGTTTGCTGTAGTTATCTGGCAATTAATGCTAAGTCGTGATCCTATAGTTGGCTTCGCGCTTGCCGGGTTGTTCCTGATGACGTTGACTTTTGTCGCTTATCCATTGTTTGAGGCTTTGAGATTGTCATTCATTGAGAACGGTAAATTCTCGCTTGGGATCTGGAAAACGATTCTAAATTCAGAGGGCTACTTGTCGGCTTTATGGGGAAGTCTTAAATTAGGCTGTTGGACTGCAACATTCTCAACGCTTGTGGGATTCTTATTTGCGTTCGTGGTCTCAAGGACTAATGCTCCGTGCAAAAAGTTAATCTCAACAATGGGTGTGTTACCCGTAATTTCTCCTCCGTTCTCGTTGACTCTTTCTATAATTCTGCTATTCGGAAATAACGGCTTAATCACACGCTGGCTTCGAGTCATAGGCTTGAATTTCTCGATTTATGGACTTCCCGGACTTGTGCTAGTTCAGACGATTGGAATGTTCCCTATAGCTTTCTTAACGTTAGGAGGAGTTTTGCAAGCGATCGACTCAACTTATGAAGAGGCATCATTGAATTTATCTGCAACGAGATTCAAAACGTTCTCATCAATTACATTGCCATTAGCTATTCCTGGATTATTGAGCGCGTGGCTGCTGGTGTTCACAACTTCATTAGCTGACTTTGCTAATCCGTTATTACTTGCTGGAGATTTGCGAGTCTTATCGCTTGAAAGTTATATCGAGGTTACAGGCATGAATAGACTTGGCCACGGTGCTGCGTTGTCAATATTGTTATTGCTTCCAACGTTGACGGCGTTTCTTGCACAAAGATTTTGGGTCGCTAAACGTTCATACGTAACAGTAACAGGTAAACCTTCGGGGCGAATCACAGAATTAACGACTCCGGGCGTTCGCAGACTCTTAACTGGAATAATTTTCGTGATAGTGTTCTTCTTGATAATGCTTTACGGAACAATTTTTGCGGGGTGCTTCGTTAAGAACTGGGGCATTGATTACACGTTCAGCCTTGAGAATATCACCGAGGCAGTTACGCGTTCAAAAGATGCTTTGTTCGATACAGTAACACTTGCGGCAATAGCCACACCGATCGCAGGAATTATCGCAATGATAGCTGCGTTATTAATCGTCAGGAGAAAATTTCATGGTAAAAGATTGCTGGAAATGCTACTCATGACTCCGTTTGCATTGCCTGGAACGTTGGTTGGTATCAGCTACATATTAGCCTTCAATCATGCACCTATAATTCTCGTAGGAACAGCGGCAATTATCATAATAAATTACGTAATTCGTGAGTTACCTGTAGGAATTGAGGGCGGTATAGCGTCGTTGCGTCAAATAGATCCATCAATCGAAGAAGCTGCTACGGATTTGGGCGCGGATCAAGCTACAGTTTTCAGGACGGTCGTGTTGCCATTAGTGAGGCCGGCATTCTTGTCTAGTTTGTCGTATACGTTTGTACGTTCAATGACGGCTGTAAGCGCGGTAATATTCTTGATCTCTGCACGTTGGTATCACTTGACAGTCTTAATCTATAACTTCTCGGAAAATTTGCGCTTCGGGCTTGCTAGCGTGCTATCAACGGTGTTAATCATAATCGTGTTCGGAGCGTTCGGGGTAATGCGTTTACTTGTTCGTGAGAATGCTAACTTGATGAAGAACGTAACATGATTTAATGCTCAGGTTATGGCCTGGGCTTTAATTTTATTGAGGAGGTAAAAATTTTGGGAACAATATTATTCTTGTGTGCGTATAGTTTTCTTCTAACGTTCTTGTGTACAGGTTCTTCACCGTTCATAAATTACATGGGAATAGACAGCAGTGTGTTTTTCACAATTGGACGAGGAATGGTAGCAGGAAAAGTTCCATACTTGGATTTATTCGATCATAAAGGCTTGTACCTGTATTTTATTAACTATCTTGGAGCTTTATTGAGTTCTGACACGTCCATAGGAATATTCTTTGTCGAATGTTGTTTTATGTGTATAAACTCGATATTATTCTACAAAATAGTAAAGACATTTATTCGGGATACATTCAAGTGTGTTGTGTCGGTTATGTTGATCGTGGGCATAACATTGAATTATTTAAATCACGAGGGCGGTAACAATACAGAATTTTATTCACTCACCTTTCAATTAATAGCATTTTTCTTGGTTACTCGTTATTATCAAAGTGAACAAGTTAAACATTCTCCTGTATTGATGTTTATTCATGGTATATGCGTAGGAGTTGTATTGTTTCTACGTGCTAATATGGTGGCTATGTGGGGAGCTGTTGCAATAGTGATTGGCTGGCGGTTGTTTTCTCATAAGGAGTATAAAAATTTTGTTGCCAATATTTTTGCCGGATTAATGGGACTTATTGTGGGGCTTGCTCCTCCTATTGTGTACATGATATTCACAGGCAGTCTTAATGCCATGATTGACAGTTATATATCGTTCAATATGTTGTACATAGGCAAAGAAAGCTTATTTACAAGAATACTCCATACGTATGCTGACTATACAGGAATAATGATGCTGTTCTTGACATTTCTTATGACTTTATCCGTGATAATATTTTGCAAAAGTAACAACAAACGCTCTATGAAAGTCATGTTCGTGCTTGCTTATGTCTTATCTCTACTTTCGGTGTTTGTTGCAGGTAGGAATGCTGCTCACTATTTTGAGCCATTGATGCTATATTTAATTCCCCTAGTAGTATATAGTGTTGAACGAGCTCAAATTAATTGCACCTATAAAAAATTGGGTGCTATATGCGTTATTTTTGTACTTACTGTAGGCTTAAATGGTCGAACGCCTACAAGATTGTTCATTAATGCAAGGTCAAAAGATTATGTTCGATTCGCTGAAAAAGCCGGGAAAATTTGGGGAGCAATGAAACACCAAACAGGAGCAGTATTATCGACAGGAGATTGGCCAACAGCTTTGCTTTATACAAAAATGAACGTAATACCATCAGAAAGGTATTTCTATCACCCAATGATCTCTTATGATATATATCCTTATGCAGTTGACGCACATGTATATTCGATTCTTAATGATGAAAATGATGTGGTAATTGCAAATTATGCCGGTCAGTCCCAAAAAGATAACGGCCTTTTATTATCTAATACTCCTCGCAACAACGAAGTAATATCGCACTTGGCCAAGAATTACGACTTAATATTAGAAGATTACGAACGTCAAATGTGGGTCAGAAAGCGTAAGGACTAAACAATAATGGACAAGTTATACATATTAATCCCTGCTTATAATGAGGAAGAAAACATAGAAAACTGTGTTGATCAATGGTACCCTATTGTTGAAATTTCAGTGGGTACACGTCTCGTAGTTATAGATGATGGGTCAAAAGATAGCACTTACAAAATCCTTCAAGAACTTTCACAAACAAGACCTCAATTAATCCCATTAACTAAATCTAACGGCGGCCACGGTCATACGCTTCTATATGGATACAGATACGCAATTAATAACGGTGCTGATTATATCTTCCAAACTGATTCAGACGGACAAACTAATCCGGAAGAGTTCATAAAATTTTGGAATGAACGTAACAATTTTGATGCTGTAATCGGTAATAGAATCACTCGCGGCGATGGTAAGGACAGAAAATTTGTTGAGAACGTTGTATGCTTGATGTTGCGCGTGATTTTCGGCGTGAAGGTTCCTGATGCTAATGCTCCTTTCAGACTCATGAAAGCTGAACTCGTAGCAAAATATATTGATAGACTCCCTGAGGACTTCAATATCCCTAATATAATGTTCACAGCATACTTTGCATATTTTCATGAGCGTGTAAAATTCATTCCGATAACTTTCAAACCCAGAGCCGGCGGTACTAACTCAATCAACATCAGAAAAATTATCAAGATTGGCTGGAGTGCTTTATGGGATTTCGTGAAATTGAGGAGGAATATCAACAGATGAAATACGATTATTTAGTCGTGGGTGCAGGCTTATTCGGTGCAGTGTTTGCAGAGCAGGCCAAGTCTTCAGGCAAAAGAGTTTTGGTTATTGACAAACGTTCACACGTTGCCGGAAATGTCTATACGGAAAATATTCGGGGTATCAACGTTCATAAATACGGCGCACATATCTTTCACACGAATAATTCAGACGTCTGGAACTATGTACAGAGATTCGCGGGCTTCAATCGTTACACAAATTCTCCAGTGGCAAATTATCATGGTGAGTTATATTCGCTACCGTTCAACATGTACACGTTCAATAAAATGTGGGGTGTAATTACTCCTGAACAAGAAGCCAAAATCGCTAAGCAATGTCAAGAAATTTCAGGTGAACCTCGTAATCTCGAAGAACAAGCTATATCGTTGGTTGGTCGTGATATTTACGAGAAATTAATCAAGGGTTACACGCAGAAACAATGGGGGCGACCTTGTAACGAGCTACCAGCATTCATAATCAAGCGTCTTCCTGTTCGCCTCACATTCGATAACAACTATTTCAATGCGCTTTATCAGGGTATCCCGGTCGGAGGTTACACAAAGCTTGTTGAGAATTTATTATCCGGAATTGAAGTAAAACTTGAGACTGATTATTTGGAGGACAAAAGCTATTTTGATTCACTAGCTGATAAAATCGTCTACACTGGAGCTATTGATGCATACTTTGATTACTCATTAGGAACGCTTGAATATCGGTCTCTACGATTCGAGAATGAGCTTGTGAACGTAAATAACTTTCAGGGTAACGCAGTTATCAATTACACCGACAGCGATACACCTTTTACGCGAATAATCGAGCATAAATTCTTTGAGTTCGGCGACGATTTACCTTACACGATCATAACTCGCGAATATAGTTCAGAATGGAAACCAGGCGATGAACCTTATTACCCTGTAAACGATGAGAAAAACTCTTCGCTTTACTCTGAATATAAGACAATGGCTGAACGTGAAGAACATATCATATTCGGAGGCAGACTTGGTGAATACAAATACTACGATATGGATCAGGTAATCGCATCTGCTTTGAAAACTTGGAAACGGGAATTATGAAGATAGTAGCTTATATTGTGTTCGGTGTGCTTACGACTCTGATTAATATCATGTGTTATTATCTCGCGTTCAACATTTTCGAAATCAACAACGTACTTTCAACAATAATTGCTTGGGTCATGGCTGTGGCGTTCGCATTCATTACTAATAAATTATGGGTGTTCGATAGTAGAAAGTTTGACGCTAGAACGTTACTTTATGAGTGTACAACGTTTTTTATTTGCCGAGTTGCTACCGGAGTCCTTGACGTTGGTATTATGTATGTGGCTGTGGACTTAATGGAATGGAACTCGCTTCTATGGAAAACTTTAAGCAACGTGCTCGTGATCGTAATTAATTATGCCGCAAGCAAACTGGTAATTTTTGCCCAAACATGTTGCTGAAATTTCATGTAATATTATCGCAATGAGTTACAGAACACGAAAGGAGAGAATTTTTCGGTGGCAAATAGTAAATCTAAATCAGTAACATTTGAGAACATCACTAAAATTTTCAGAGATCCTCAATCGGGCCAAGACGTAGCAGCGGTTGGCGGAGTATCATTCAAGATCGAACCGGGCGAATTAATTACTCTGCTTGGGCCTTCAGGTTGTGGCAAGACTACAGTTTTACGAATGCTTTCAGGCTTTGAGCAACCTACTTCAGGGAAAATTATGATAGGCGACAACGACGTAACTAATACTCCTCCTAATAAACGCGATACTGCTATGGTCTTCCAGAGTTACGGCTTATTTCCGCATATGAACGTGTCTGAAAATGTCGGCTATGGTTTGAAGTTGCGTAAAGTTCCAGCTAATGAGATCGGCGAAAAAGTTCAAAGCTTCCTCGAAATGGTCGGGTTAGGGACTATGGCCAAGCGTCCGCCTTCGAGATTGTCAGGTGGTCAACAACAGAGAGTCGCATTAGCTCGTAGTCTTATAGTTGAGCCTTCAGTGTTGTTGCTCGATGAGCCATTATCTAATCTTGATGCTTTGTTGCGTGAACAAATGCGCGTTGAGATTCGCAGGCTTCAAAAATCTTTGGGTATTACAGCAATGTACGTAACTCATGATAGAGTTGAAGCAATGAGCTTATCAGATCGAATCATAGTTATGAAACTCGGCAAGATAATTCAGATGGGTACACCTAGCGAGATTTATCGTGATCCAGTTGATACTTTTGTGGCTGGCTTCGTCGGCAAAGTCGCTTTCTTCCCGTGTGAGGTAAGGGGAATCGATTCAGCTTGTAACGTTGAGATCAAAGGCAAAACTTTCAGTGCTCCTCGTTGGTCGGATAAACTCAAATCTGGTGATAAAGCTGTGGTTATGGCACGTCCTGAATCGCTTTCAATCGGTGAACCAGGCACAGGAGTTGAAGACGGAGTCGTAACGGCTAATATTTATCTTGGCAACAGCGTAGAAACTTGGGTTAAGACGGATTTAGGAAATGTGTTAGTGCAAATTGATAATCCCGACGTGAAGAAAATTTGGGACGAAGGCGAAAAAGTCTCGTTATCGTTTGACCCCGCGCTTACTAAAGTTTTAGTTGACGATCTCGAAAAAGAATAACTTGTCATAAAAAAATGGGCGTCTCCTCAAACTGGAAACACCCATTAACCTTTTCGCGAATAATAAATTTCCTATGCTACCTCAATCTTCTTAACGTCATAACCGGCGTCTTCAATCGCTGCTATTATTGCTGTGTCTGCTACGTCTTTCGTGGACGTAATTAGAGCACTATTTCTTTCAAGGCTGACTTCTGCTCCCGTAACTCCGTCAAGTGATTCTAAAGCTTCCTTAACGTGTTTTACGCAATTTTGACAGCCCATTCCCTCAACGTGAATTAACTTCTGCATCAATTTATGCCGCCTTCTTCGTCTCAGGAAGATATACTCTAAACATGTATATCAAGCAGAATAAAATCGCAACGCCCATTCTCGGGAGCATTAAGTAGCACTCTGGAGCAATGCAGAAATATGTAACGCTAACTGCGCTCATGAATGTTGCCGGGATTGCCGCTATAAAGCCCTTGCCTGCACCGACGTTTCTGCAAAGATACACAGCACCTGCCCACAAAGCTATCATTGCCAATGTCTGGTTTGACCATGAGAAATAACGCCATACGATTCCGTAGTCAAGGAACGAAATTGCATAGCCAGCTGCTAACAACGGAAGAGCCAACACTAAACGAGGTGCAAATCCCTTCTGATCGATCTTGAACCAGTCAGCAAGAGTTAAACGTGCGCTTCTGAAAGCTGTATCACCTGAAGTAATCGGGCAAGCTACAACGCCAAGCAACGCTAATATACTTCCTATTGGGCCAAGAAGTCCGACTGAAATCTGATAGACTGACGTTGAATTACCACCACCGACTGCAAGAAGTCCTGCCGTTGAGAATCCGCCATCAGTTGCATTGTAGAAAGCTATACCAGCAGAAGCCCAAATAAGTGCGATAATTCCTTCAGCTACCATTGCTCCGTAAAATACAAAACGTCCCTGTGTGTCGCGTGGAAACCTGAAATAGCTCCGCAAGCTACCGTGATGAACATTAACGGCCATATAGGCATTGAGTCAGCCTTCGGGTGCATGTTGTACAAGCCTTCCCAAAGTTCGATCATTGGCTTTGTTCCCTGAATGTGATTGTAAACTGTTACGCCGCCGATTCCGATTGCCATGAAGATTAAGCAAAGTCCGAACAACGGGTAAACCTTGCCTATGACTTTATCAATAGGAAGAAGTGTAGCTAAGAAGTAGTAAACAAGAATTATGACCGTCAAAATTTTTGTCCAGTCAGCCGCGCCATAGCCCATAACCGTAGCAGCCGCTCCGCCAGTTCCTACAGCACCGCTAGTTCCCTGTGTGATCATCAATGCAAGCAAACCAGCCGGTCCAACCATGAACACAACGCCGACCATTACGAGCAATACGACCGAGAATAAGCGCATAACTTGAAGCATAAAGCCGCCTAAGTATTTTCCCGTAATCTCACTAACACTCGCGCCATCGTTTCTCATTGAAAGCATTCCGACCATGTAATCATGAACAGCTCCTGCGAAAATCGTTCCGAAAACTATCCATAAATAAACCTGCGGTCCCCAAATTGCTCCAGTCAAAGCTCCGAATATTGGCCCAAGCCCTGCAATGTTGAGCAACTGAATCAAGAACGCACGCCCCGGAGTTATTGGCACATAGTCAACACCATCAGGATGCACAACGCACGGAGTCTTTCTGTCATCAGGCCCGAAAATATGCGCCACACACGCACCGTAAATAACGTAGCCGAGTACCAGAATGACTAATCCACCTATAAACGAATACATATAAATTTCTCCCTTCTGAAGATTATGTAAGTATGTGCAAATTTTAACGCTTTACCCGCTAGAATCAAGATACCAGGCAAAATTTTTTATACACAACGTCAGAATTATTGCTAAAATTTATCGGTAGAATTACGTATAGTCAAAATAGGCAAAGGGTTGTAATATATGCACCGTCCTACGGGAAATACGTAGTACAAGATCGTCAAAATTGACGCAAGACTGAGAAACAAATGACAGCGTAAGGGAGTGAGTGTACTCCGTTCAGTCAGAAGTTACAAGTCGAGCGTTTGGCGCAGGAGGTCGGATTAAAGCCACGAACTCTTTCGGGAGATCAAGGGAACAAGGCAACTTCGAACCCCCAAAGTTCAGGACTTTAGAGAGACTGAGCGCGTCTGAGACGGTAAGTTTATTGAAAATTTTATAAGGGGGTTTCTTTATTATGAAGAAATTAGCAGTATTAGCAGCAGTTGTCGTTTTGGCAGCATTTGCAGCACCGGCATTTTCAGCCACCAACCCTTTCATGGATGTACCTATGAATCACTGGGCATATGACGCTATCGGACAGTTAGCAGCTCATGGAATCATTTCCGGTTATCCTGATGGAATGTTCAATGGAACAAAATCTTCAACACGTTACGAAATGGCTTCAACGATCGCCAGAGCTCTTGCAGTAGTTGATATGACAAAGGCAAGCAAGCAGGACGTCGAAATGATGAAGAGACTTGTTGTTGAATTCCGTGACGAACTCGAGGCACTTGGTGTACGCGTTGATGAACTTGACGAGAGAGTCGCAGTATTAGAGGATAGACTCGGCGGTTGGCACATCAGCGGGACTTTAGCCCTTCAGATCACTCATGACACTGAAAAAGAAGCAGCGGGTAATCGTACAGGAGACGGTAAGACTAAGTTCAATTACGATGAGGCTAAGTTGATCTTTGAGCGTCGTTGGGGCGAAAACGATGAGTACTACTTCCAGGGCAGACTTAGAGCTGATAATGGCGTAGATACCAAGAACGCTGAAGTTGTTACAGCCGACAGATTCTTTGTAGAGATGCCGTTCTTCTTCGATAGCAAACTTACAGTTGGTCGTTTTGGCTGGGGCGAAGAGGGAGCCTACAAGATCAGCCTTCCTGAGACAGGCAGCTGGACTGGAGATCAGCCCATCACCGACTATCGTTGGGACGGATTTGGTTTCACGAAGAACTTTGCTCTTGGAACATTCAAAGCAGTGTTAGCGCATCCTAATAAGATTATGAGAAATAAGGGTCTCGAGTGGAGCCATTACATGTTAAGGCTTAGTGCGAACCTTCAGTTCACTGAGCAGATCG
>CAJOGG010000102.1 GCA_905234205.1 uncultured Synergistales bacterium
ACAACATCGATATCTATGACTGCAACAGATTCTCGAAGCTTTTGTATCTCATATACAATCGAAGTATTATCTTTAAGCCTGTAAACTTTATCATTTAGGCGTAACAGCTGTTCGTGAATTTTCTCATCAATACTCTTGCGAACCTTGACTTCATTAACGACAAAACAGCCTATAATATATTGAGACGCATGAATTACAAACGCCCCGAGCATTCCTAATATACTTGTCCAGAACGCTAATTTCATTCCATCAAGCAACTTCATAACGCTTTGATCTATATTGGCTGCATCAAATTCCCCTAAACCTACAGCAACGCCAAAAAACGTCCCGAATAATCCCAACGTTGTCAACAGTGAAGGAGCTTTGTTGATTACCCAATGCCTTTTACCGGGAAATACTGACATCATGCAAGAGAATGCGAACAAAGAAACTATAGCAACGGTGAAAATTTTTGCGCTCTCAGTTCCCCATAAGCCGTCAATGATTAATTGCTTCATGAAATTTTCTCCCAAGCTCTGATAATCTTCCGGCCATTTAATTCGTCAAGTTCACGAGATAATTTTTCAAGCTCATTCACAGGGATATTAGCGTTCACGTTCACGGCCTCGCCATATTCCCAAGCTAGATTAATTGCTCCTACGCTCTCAAGCATTCGTGTTATTAATCCAACTGAATTATATTCAAGCGAAATTTTTATGGGACTAGTGGTAATTTTCTCAACGCGTCCGGCCAAACTCAAAGCTTTTTCCGCTGTTTCTCCATAGGCATCAATCAAGCCTCTTACACCGAGTTTCACGCCACCAAAATATCTCGTCACTATCACCATGACATTGATTAATTCAGAGCGTTTTATGGCGTTAAGAATGGGTTTTCCTGCTGTGCCTGAAGGTTCGCCGTCGTCCGAAGAGTATTCGTTCTCCCCGATAATATAAGCCCGGCAGTTGTGCGTAGCGTCTCTGTGCTGTGAGATTATGCTAGTGAGAAAAGCTTTAGCCTCGTTCTCGTCATGACACGGAGCAACATTCGCAATAAATACCGAGCGTTTGATTTTTTCCTCGTAAGTTACAGAATTGGCTGGTTCGTTATAGCTCGTCCCAAGCATCTTTGATTCGTCGCCAAGAATTTTCGATCGCGTCAGATAAAACTCTCGTGTCAGACAAAACCGGCATGAAGTTATTATCTCCGTTCCAACGTGGGACAATGTGTCTATGCAAATGCCCGGCAACTCCTGCGCCTGCTGTCTCGCCTAAGTTAATTCCCATGTTAAAGCCGTCGGGGTTCATGACCTTCTTCAAGACTCTTATAGCCTTGGCCGTGAGCGTATGAAGTTCAAGCGCTTCTTCGTCGGTGAGTTCTTCGTAAATATTCGTGTGCCTGTACGGAATGACCATCATATGACCAGGGTTATACGGGTAAAGATTCATGATAACGAAACAAGTTTTGCCACGATGAACTATAAAATGTGCGTCGTCGTTGTTCTCTGCGGGGAAGTCGCAAAATATACAACCTTCATGCTTGGGAGCTTCAATGTAACTCATTCGCCAGGTCGCGTAAAGTTTTTGCTGCATGATTTTATTTGCCTCCGTTAGTTAAGATTCCTGTGAAAATTTTTACTGCTGTATCGAGTATATTATCATTGAAATCATAATTTGCGGTGTGTATAGCCGGATAATTCTCGCCATTGCCGATATAGAATATAGCCCCGTGAATAAGCTTTGTGTAATAGCCAAAGTCTTCAGAGGCGCGTATAGCGTTTTGCATTTCGATAACGTTCAGCCCCAAAAGTTTTGCCGCCTTACGAATTTTCGCAACACATTCGAGATCGCTTAAAGTCTCCGGGAAATAATCACAGCTTTCACACTCAACGCTAATATCATTCTCACTGCCTAACTTTTTCGCGAGATTAACAACTGCATTACGAAACGTTCGCATATCTTCTTCACGTTGGGCGCGCAAAGTCATGGATACTTCACCTTCACCGGGGGAAATGCCAAAATTTTTGTCGCCTAGCTTGATATTTACAATCGTGCATAAAAGTTTTTCATTGTGATTTTCGCCGATCTCGTTAATCAATTTCGCAATGACATAGGCCGGGTTAATTCCTTTTTCGGGTTCGCTAGCGTGTGAAGTTTTGCCCATGAACTTTATCGTTAGCCCCGCCGATGAACATTGACATAAGCCTTCACGTACCACAATACTTTTTTCAGGCCAGCCGCTCCAATTATGAAACGCGTAAATCTCGCTGATACTTCTTTCTCGTAAAAAGTTGGCACATTCTCTTGCCCCTTGGCCAGTCTCTTCAGCGTGTTGGAATATCAAGTACACCGAACGTTTTACGGGTAAATTCTCAAGCTCCAACGCAAGCCCACAAAGAGCCGCGCAATGTCCATCATGGCCACACTTATGAGATACGCCGGGATTATGTGAAGCATAAGCTAATTCAAGCTCCTCATTAATCGGTAACGCGTCCATATCTGCACGAAAAGCAATTCCCTTTGAGCCTTCAACGTAACGTGACGCATAAAACCATTTTCCGCAGTCAACAACAGCAAGCCTCGTGTTAGCCTCAAGAAAATTCATAAGTGTACGTTTTGTGTGAGATTCATTGCCAGAAAGTTCGGGGTGGGCGTGAAGTTCGTGACGCAGATTTATAATTTTGTGTAAGTTCTCAAGTTTCATAGTCCTATTACTCCATACAATATAATTCCTACTAACGCGCTAAATAATAACACTTTCGGGATTGAGACTTTGAATTTTATCAGCAGCACTAAATCAACAGCCCCCAAGATCAGCGAATACACATCAATTTTTCCGGCTGAGTCAGCATAATTCACAAGCGCTAAATCAATCACTACTCCCGCGACCATTCCCACACACGCAGGGCGTACACCGGTCATTATTTGGCCAAGGCGTTTATTATCGCGAAAATGTTCAAAGAAGACTGACGCAAGAGCAGCAAGTGTAAAAGTAGGAGAAAGTGCCCCCATGTTCGCCACGAATGCCCCGATAACTCCAGCAGCCCTCATTCCCGCAAACGTAGCGCAGTTTAATCCCAAAGGCCCTGGAGTCATTTCAGCTATTGCCACAATGTCAGAGACTTCCGACGCTGTCATCCAACCGTGTGAGATCATTTCGCTTGAGATTAATGGAATCATTGACAAGCCGCCAAAACTCGTGAAGCCAATTTTTACGAAGCTCCAGAATAATTCAAGCAACAACATTGATATTCTTCACCCTCTCGTAATACTCACAAATAGCAAGGCCAAGAAACGCACCGATCACGACAAGCCACACGCAACTAACTCGAAACCCAAAATATAACGCGAACATTACAGCAGCAACGGCAAAACACGGAGGAACTTTGAAAGCGCTCTTTATCATTCCGAGCAACGCACTCAATATTACAGGCGCAACAGCAGTTCTTACGCCACGCATAGCAGACGCCACCCACAAATTACTCTGAAAGGCCGTGTAAAAACTCGTGATGAGCAACAAAATTATCATGGGTACAGTTATCATTCCGAACACACAAGCAACTCCGCCCCAGAAACCAGCGATTCTATGACCGTAAAACATGGCTATGTTGCCTATCATTGTTCCTGGAAGACTGCGCCCAATGCTTGTTATGTCAAGTAATTCCTCGTCGGTCAAAGATTTTTCTTGATTAACGTATAATTCTTTCATTTGAGCAACGATGCTCCAACCGCCTCCGAAAGTGAAACTCCCGAACTTCAGAAACTGCCAATATAATTTCGCAAGCATAAATTTTCATCTCCATAAAAAATAGCCTCCCCCGACTTTTCATCAGGAGAGGTTAAACGTAAATTATTGTTTGTGATTCTTATTCGTTGCTCCAGTTTGCGTCCTTGAAAGCTTCGGCGAATGGGTTGTACTCGAGTTCTTCGGTGTCGTCTCCATAACCTGCTGACTCTTTCAAAGCTCTCGCGCGTGATTTTGCCTTGCGATCTCTACGTTCTGGACGTTCTCCACGTTCTTGACGTTCAGATCTCTGTTCACTTCTGCGAGCTGGTCTCTCTTCACGTTCAACGACTGGTGCTGGCTCTGGTTCTGGCTCTAAAGCACTAAGTGAAAGTCTCATGCGGCGCTGTTCAGGATTGACTTCAAGGACTCTTGCTGTAACCTCGTCGCCTTCCTTAAGAACATCTGCGGGCTTATCAACGCGTTTGCGGCTAAGCTGTGAAATATGAATGAGAGCTTCAACTCCCTCTTCAACTTCGACGAATGCTCCAAAGTCTGCAAGTCTGACAACTTTAACCTGAATATCCTGACCCGGTAAATACTTCTTGTCAGCGTCTGACCATGGATCGTGTAATTGTTTGCAACCAAGGCTAATGCGTTTCTTCTCAAGGTCGACGTCAAGCACAACGACTTCAAGCTCCTGCCCCTTCTTGAGAACGTCGCGAGGCTTTTTGATTCTTGTCCAGCTAATATCGCCAACATGAACAAGTCCTTCAATTCCTGGTTCAAGCTCAACGAATGCTCCGAAGTCCGTAAGATTTGTGACTGTACCGTTGAATCTGTCGCCTTTGTGAACGCGTTCTGTAACTGTGTCCCAAGGATCGCCCGATACCTGCTTGATACTGAGGGAAATTCTGTCCTTCTCTTTGTCAATGCCGGTAACTTTGACTGTAACTTTGTCGCCCTTCTTGAACATGTCTTTGAGCTTAAAGCTACGTTTCCATGTAATTTCAGTAAGGTGTACGAGTCCGTCCATCTCGCCCAAATTCACGAACACGCCGAAATCCGTCAAGCTGCTAACTTCGCCTTCAAGCACGTCGCCCTCATGAACTCTCTCATAGAACTTGGCCTTGCGCTCATTCTCAGCTTCCTCAAGTAATTCACGTCTTGAGAATACTAATCTGTGCTTGCGTTTGTCGTGGTCAAGAACTTTGACGTTGATATTTTGGCCCACAAAGTTTGAAGGATTAGCGCCTCTTCCGGCTAATGTAAGCTGTGAAATTGGTATAAAACCCTCAAGCCCACATGTTTCAACCATGAGGCCGCCTTTAACTCTGCTGACTCCCTTGACGGTCATAACTGGACTCTCTGCTACTTTAGCTTCGAGTGCTGCCCAACGCTTATCAAACTCATGACGCCATCTGCTTAATAAGAGTTGAGCTTCTTCACCGTCTCTTACGCTTACAACTTCGACTTCGATCTGATCGCCTGGCTTGGGTTCTGGTTCTGTCTCAATGAGTGAGTGATTTGTGTACTCTTTCATTGGAAGAAGGCCTTCACACTTAAAGCCGATGTCAACAAGAAAACCGTTGTCGCTCTTGCTGATGATTGTGCCGGTCTTGATCTCGCCTCTGCGTAAGTGGACGTTGTCGCCGTATTGATCAAGTGCTTCCTGCATTGTCTCCGGCTCACGTTCTGCTGCTACTTCTGTTGCTGGTGCGTCCTGTGTCAATTCTTCTTGACGCTCAATTGCTTCCTGCTGATCCATTATTGAATCAAACCCCCTGATTTACTATTTTGCGCAATACTAACTATTTTATTGATCAACCATTCAGGAGTGCTTGCTCCTGCGGCTATACCAATCTTAA
>CAJOGG010000103.1 GCA_905234205.1 uncultured Synergistales bacterium
GCGTTTGCGGCTGATATAGACCTTGGTGAGGGCTATCACATGCCGAGAAATTTTGACAGCATCTTGTTAACAAGTTCTGATGGTACGGCTATACAAAACGCTGTTGAATATATTCAGGACGGAGGCACGATTTCGTTAGAGGGTGAGTTCAAGCTTAACAGGACTATCAACATCAAAAGGAATCTCACGATTAGAGGCATGAATAACGCTGTTCTGGATCACAGTAAGGCAGCAAAAAAAGATCGCGTTATCAGGTGTGAGGGCAATATCACTCTTGAGAATCTCACGATAACCGGTGGCTATTCGACAAACGGCGGGGGTGTAAAACTTGATAGCGGTGATGTCAAGATAATAAGCTGCGATATTCACGGCAATGAAAGTTTATTAGGCGGAGGTGGTATACATTCACAGGCTAAGACGCTTATATTAACAAGCTGTGATATTTCAGATAACACTCTCTTGGGATTAGGCGGCGGAATATCTTTCGTAGGAGGCACGATTACAATGACTGATTGCAATATCACAAACAACACTGCACAAATTTTACAGGGCGGAGGCTTTGCGGCAGCAGGAAGTACAATAACAATGACCAACTGCAAAATCACGGGGAATAACTCGGGCATTAAAGGCGGCGGTTTTTATCTTATTGGTACTGCAAAATTGACAGCAACAAACTGCGATATTTCCGGCAACACTGCTCCCCAAGATAGTGAGTACTCTGTAGATGATACAGCTAAGTATATTAATGCGGACGAGGAGGAAACTTCAAATGAGTAAGAAATTTTTTATCGGACTGCTTGTATTTTCTCTCATGATCCTGAATGGAGGTTGCGGAAGCGATCGAAGCGACGTTTCCGTAACTGATAAAACCGACGTCAATGCGGCCTTAAAAGGTACATGGGCATCATCAACTAACGGTGCAGCGACAATTACAACCACAAATGCAGACAGCAATGAGCTTGATTCTTTTGTTGAGGCTTTTGGAGAACTTCCCAGCGAAGTTTTGGAGGAATACAATAAAGAACAGGAGAAGAAAGCCGTAGCACCCGTAAATATGTCTGTAACACGTACAATGATCTTTTTTGATGATTGCGACGTTGAAAAAAACAGCGGGACGGCAAAATTTACAGCCATTATAATTATCAGCGACGACTCTTCATTCCTGCCGATATTCTTTAATGATGTTACACTCTCGACTCAACGTAACGGCACAAACGAATGGACAGCGACAACTCCAAACGGAGACAGTTTGTTAATAACTATGGACACTGAAGGGAAAATTAATCTGACTGGAAAAGTTCGTTATCTTGATTATGATTGCGACTTTAGCACGGTCATAAATAAGAATCAGGCTCACTCGATAAATCCGCAGACAATTTTAGACGGCACTTGGAAATTAGACGGAACACAAAGCGGAGGATTTCTAGCTATAAGTTCAGATATTACCGCAGCTATTATCCCGGAAGCAGTGTCAATGTATTTCAATGATACTAAAGAGGAATCCTCAACTCTGAAAAGCAAACTTACCTCTTTCTATTCTTTGTACATGAAGACTTCAAGTAGCGGAATTGATGAAGAAACATCGTTGTTGCAAAATATTAATCCGGCCACTGAAGGAGTCTTGACGAAAATATACGACGACGTATATAAATTCAAAGACGCAGACGGCAACGAAAGTACTATCTTTGTTGAGAATACCGACGAGATTTTTGTATTCATGTCAGAGAGCGGAGACGAGACCGGGCAAACTTACATGTTCTTACCGTTGAAGAAAGTTGATTTTGATCTTGAATCGGCTCTGAAGAAGACCTGGACGGCGTCTGAGGGTAACGGCGGCGGCTATATGAGACTTGCCAAAGTGGATAATCCTGACAATGATCCTGAAATTGAGCTTCTCAACTTGATTGATTGCTTCTCATTTACGCTTCAGAATGCTGATCTTACTTTTTCCGACGTAACTATGAATGAGGACGACACGATCACTGCGACAGCAACTTTTAATGCTTCATTCCTGTTGACCAGCAAGTTTTTACACAGTTTAGGTGAGCTTTTTGGATTGCCGGAAGATGCTCTGTCTATACCGCCTGTGCTCATCAATCTGACCGATAAGGTTACGATGAAGCCTTCTGGGAATTTCTTGAAGTTTGATGATCAGGAAACTAGCTTCACATTTATTTCTGACACGGAAGTATTTCTGTATATAGGTCCTGATGAGGAAAGCACAGATGAAGGCAAGTTTGTAATAAGATTTACGGCAAACTAAGTTCTTATGAATCCCCGTTTGAAAATTGCTGGCTTCATTCGGGGATTTCTATCACGCGTCTATTATTTCGCTCCATATAGAATTTCCCAAACGCATTCCCCGAGGACTTAACACGATTCTCTCATCACTCTTCACAAACAAATCATCAGGCAGCGAATCTATAACGCTCTCAACTTCCGGCAATAACCCTTCACGTTTCACGCCCCATTTTGTACGCAATGACAATATCGCAAGCTCAATAGCTCTTTCACGCTCTGAAAGTTCCTCACGTTCAATCATACCTTCAGGTGTCCTCTTTATTCTTACGCCATTTATATAACTCACAGCACTTGGCCCAAGCGCAATAACGTTAGAATGATTCCAGTAAAGCAAATTATGTTGACACTCATAACCTTCACGGGCAAAGTTTGAAATTTCGTATTGAGCAAAATTTCTTCGCGGCAGATAATATTGTGAATACCTGTAGAATTTATAGCCCTGCTGATTCAAGCTCTCGTTATCGTAAATTTTTCCAAGCGGTGTATCTGGTTCAAGCGTTAATTGATACGTTGAAACGTGGTCTGCAAACTTTAGCACGCCCTTCAAAGACTTGGCCCAAGTTCTTAGAGTCTGTTCCGGTATCCCAAAAATCAAGTCACAATTCAGACTTAAACCAGAATCTTTCACAAGCTCCATAGCTTTTAACGCTTTATCAGAATCATGAAGGCGACCAAGAGTTTTAAGCTCATTATCGTTGAGACTCTGAACCCCTAAGCTAATTCGTGTTAAGTTGTTGGCCTGAAAAAATTTTATGTGTTCACGCGTCAAGGAATTTGGGTTAGCTTCGGTCGTGGCTTCAAGTAAATTATCAACGTCAAAGTTTTCTTTGATGATGCGTAATAACTTCTCCCACCGCGAAATATTCAACACGCTAGGAGTCCCGCCGCCTATGTACAACGTGTCAATATGAGTTGCACGAAAATTTTTTGCCTCATTAGCTATAGACTCAAGCCACGAATCAATATTGCCAGCTCTTAATTCTACGCTATAGAATGAACAATAGCCGCATTTTCTCTCACAAAACGGGACGTGAATATATAGCCCCGTCTTATTTGTCGTTTCCATCAACTTGCATAAACGCCAAGAACGCCTCTTGAGGAATAGCAACTTTCCCGATCTGTTTCATACGTTTCTTGCCTTCCTTCTGTTTCTCAAGCAATTTACGTTTTCTAGTAATATCTCCGCCATAACATTTCGCTAACACGTCCTTGCGCAATGCTCTGACATTCACACGAACGATTACCCTACGACCAATTGAAGCTTGTATAGGAATCTCGAATAGTTGACTTGGGATTAATTCCTTCAATTTCGTAACAACTGCGTGACCGCGATTATATGCTTGATCTTTATGGCACACGAACGAAAAAGCATCAGCAGCCTCGCCATTAACAAGAATATCAACGCGTACAAGTTCACTTGCTCTTAATCCGACTAATTCATAATCAAGAGACGCATAGCCACGAGTTTGTGATTTAAGTTTGTCGTGAAAGTCAACGATAAATTCTGATAACGGCATTTCGTAAACAAGCCTGACACGTTCCGGCGTAAGATAGTCCATTGATTTATAAGTTCCTCGTTTGTCCTGTACTAATTGCATGACTCGGCCAGTATATTCTGAAGGCATGAACACAGAAAGTTTTATGTAAGGCTCGCGAATCTCTTGAATCTCTGAAGGGTCAGGAAAATCCGAAGGTCTATGGGCTTCTATAACTTCTCCGTCAGTCTTAACAACCTCATATATAACGTTAGGAGCAGTCGCAACGAGTTCAACGCCGTATTCTTCGCGCAATCTTTCCTGTACAACGTCCATATGCAACAGGCCAAGAAATCCACAACGAAATCCAAATCCCAAGGCCTCCGAGCTTTCAGGCTCGTAAGTTACTGCAGAGTCATTCAGGCATAATTTCTCAAGCGCGTCACGCAATTGCGGGTAGTTATCTCTCTCGACAGGATAGAAGCCACAAAATACAACGCTCTTAACTTTCTTGTAACCTGGTAAAGGGCTAGTGGCAGGGTTATTAGCGTCCGTGATAGTGTCTCCAACTTGAGCTTCTGCTAAAGTCTTTATGCTTGCTGTGATATAACCAACTTCACCGGCCTTGAGTTCATTAACAGGAGTAAAACCTGGCTTGAAGACTCCAACTTCATTAACTGGGTACGTGATATTATTCGCCATGAACAAAATATTTTGCCCGGTCTTGATTGAACCATTGATAACTCTAACGTAGCATATAACACCGCGATAATTATCATAGACTGAGTCAAAGATTAACGCTTGCAACGGTAAATTAACATCGCCGCTTGGAGCCGGAATATTTTTCACGACGCTTTCAAGAATCTCATTAACCCCCAAGCCTGTTTTAGCACTGGCAAGCAAAGCTTCACTAGCATCAAGTCCAACTACGTCGCTTATCTCTTGTTTAGCATTATCAGGACGAGCCGAAGGTAGATCGATCTTATTAATTACGGGCAAAATTTCGAGTCCCTGGTCTATAGCCTGGTAAGCATTCGCCACCGTTTGAGCCTCAACTCCCTGTGTAGCGTCAACAACCAACAACGCCCCTTCACAAGCTGCTAACGATCTCGATACTTCATAAGCAAAGTCAACATGGCCCGGAGTGTCGATTAGATTCAAAATATATTTATTTCCGTCCTTGGCCGTGTAATCCATTCTAACGGGGACAAGCTTTATAGTTATGCCTCGTTCACGTTCAAGAGTCAGACTGTCAAGAATTTGTGCTTTCATATCGCGGGAAGCTATAGTTCCTGTTGCCTCTAATAATCTATCAGCCAGTGTAGATTTTCCGTGATCTATGTGAGCTATTATGCAAAAGTTTCTGATGTTGTTATTCATTAATTCCACCTCATGCAAATAATATCACGCTCAGTTTTCAATTTTCATTCATGATTTTAGTGTACACTTAAAGCGAAATTTTATGCACGGAGGAAATTTTCATGGAGATTGTTAAGACCGCCTTGCGTTCATTGCTGGGTAATAGGACTCGTTCGTTACTCACTATGCTTGGAATAATTATAGGAGTTGGAGCTGTTATCACTATGGTAGCTATTGGGCGTGGAGCTGCGCAACAAGTTGAAGGCTTTGTATCGGGCTTCGGAGCTAATTTGATTATCGTAATGTCTGCCCCACCAAATTCTACAGGAGCAAGAGGAGCTGCCGGTACCGTTCTTATATGCTTGCCAGCGAAACTTTCTCGGTTGAACGTACAGCCCCCGAAGTAAATTCAAACGCACAAGTTGTTTACGGAAATTCAAACTGGAACACCAGCATAACAGGAAGTACGCCAGACATTTTGCCGGTAAGAACTTGGGAAATAGAATCGGGAGCATGTTTCACGGAGCAAGACGTAAGAAGCGGCGCAAAAGTTTGTGTCATAGGTAAGACTGTAGCCACGGAATTATTTGGGTATTCAGATCCAATTGACGCAACTATCAGAATCAAAAGTATACCATTTAGAATCGTCGGTGTTATAAAACCTAAGGGGGCTAACTCATGGGGCCAAGATCAAGACGATGTTATCCTCGTGCCTGTTACTACTGCACAAAGAAGGCTTGTGAGATTCGGGACTAGAGTTGACGGAGTAAGGCGAATAAACGTTCAAGCAAAGGATCGTGATTCAGTTGAAACAGCAAAGGAGGAGGTCAGATCGATTTTACGCCAGCGTCATAAATTAACTGATGGAGTCGAGGACGATTTCCAGATACGAGACTTGACACAAGCACTTGAAAACGCCGCAAGTACTGCTAACGTCATGGGCTTATTATTAGGAGCAGTGGCTTCGATCTCGCTTTTAGTCGGCGGCATTGGAATAATGAATATAATGTTAGTGTCAGTTAGTGAACGTACCCGCGAAATAGGAATAAGAATGGCGGTTGGTGCTAGGCCTTCAAATGTTCGTGTACAATTCTTGACTGAAGCTGTAGTGCTTTCACTTTTGGGAGGCATTATAGGAATTTCCAGCGGGATTGGAGTCTCAAAGGCGATCACGCAATTTTTATCTTGGCCCACGGTTATATCAATGCAATCTGTCGTAATAGCTGTAGGTTTCTCGGCATTCGTTGGAGTGTTCTTCGGGTTCTGGCCGGCTTGGAAAGCTTCGAATCTTGACCCTATTGACGCTTTGAGGACAGAATGATTAGCATAAAAAATTTACGACTCGCATTCGGTGAGAAAGTTATATTCAGAGATTTAAGCCTTCAGATTACAGATAATGCGCGTATCGGAATAGTTGGAGCTAACGGAGCAGGCAAGACGACTTTGTTACGAGTACTTATGGGAAAAATTGAACCCGACGATGGAATTATAGAGCGCTCAAAAAATTTGACGGTGGGATATTTGCCGCAAGACCTAATAGAGCTCGAGCCAGTGCCATTGATGCAATATTTGAAGGATAACGCAGGCTTATCACGCATAGAACAAAAATTACGTGACGTTGAGGAGAGATTGTCGCGTTCAGTTGAGAATGAAGACCACGAGGAATTATTACAGGAACATTCGCGGCTTGAAAGACGCTTTGAGAACTCCGGGGGCTTTGCGTTTGAGTCAATGGCTATGAAAGTTTTACATGGGCTTGGCTTTGTCAGAGGCGACGAAATTAAAAACTGCCGGGACTTTTCTGGAGGCTGGAAAATGCGTATAACAATGGCGGCGTTATTGCTATCGTCTCCTGATGTTTTATTGCTTGATGAACCTACTAACCACCTTGATACAGAGAGCATGGAATGGCTTGAAGGCTGGCTAAGAACTCATAGAGGCGCGATTGTTGCTGTATCACATGACCAAAGATTCCTTGAGAACATCGCCGAGAATATTGCCGACCTTGAACACGGCGTCATAACTCTGTATCCATATAGCTATGATGAATATATCCAGGCCAAGGAACAGAACAAAGAGCTACTAGAGAAAGCATACGTTCAGCAGCAAAATAAAATCCAGCGAATCGAATCATTCATAACGCGTTTCAGATACAAAGCCACAAAAGCAACACAAGTACAGAGCAGAATCAAGCAGCTTGAGAAAATCCAGCGTATAGAGTTGGCGTCGAGTGATAAGACCGTCAAAATTAATATCCCTGAAGCTCCGGCTAGTGGTTGGGAAGTCCTGAAAGTCAATGAGCTTGCGAAAAGTTACGGTGCGTTGAAAGTTTTTGAGGGCGTGAATTTCGTGATTAATCGCGGTGAACGTGTTGCACTCGTCGGGGTCAATGGCGCGGGAAAATCTACGCTGTTGCGATTATTGAGCCTCAACGAAGAACCCACAGCCGGCACGATAAAACTTGGCCATAACGTTAAATTTTCGTACTACTCACAAGAAAGCGCAATGAACATAAATTATTCTCACACAGTTTGGGAAGAAGCTCGGAGTGTTTCATCAAAGCTTAATGACGTTGAACGAAGAAATTTACTCGGAGCGTTCTTGTTCTCGGGCGATGATATTTATAAATCTGCGTCAGTTTTATCCGGAGGCGAGAAGGCACGCTTGGCACTCTATAAACTCATGCTTGAGGAGACAAATTTTCTTATCCTTGACGAGCCTACTAACCACCTTGACGTAAATACCCGCGAGATAGTTGAACGAGCTTTGCTGAAATATCAAGGTACATTGTTGATAGTTTCACACGATAGGCATTTTCTTGACACGCTTGCAGAAAGAGTCTTAGAGATTAGGGACGGAAAATTTTACGATTACCCGGGAAATTATTCATGGTTCTTGGAGAAACGCGAGGAGAGTCTACAGCCTGAAATTGTTGAACGTGTAGAGAAAACTAAATCGGTAAAGCAAAATCCCAATAACAAGCAAGAGATCAGAGAGACAAAAAAATTAATCGCCAAAGTTGAGAAAAGCATAACTGATTCAGAAGCGAGATTGCAGGAAATTGACTCGACCTTATGTGCGCCGGAAACGCTTAATGATTCAGGGAAGATACAGGCGTTAATGATTGAACGTGATGGCATTGACAAGAACCTGAAGGAATTTTATTCTAAATGGGAAGAACTTAATATAAAGCTTGAAAATTTGTAAGGAGGAAACAAGATGAATGATGTGACTGTAATATGCTGCTACAACAATGAAAAAGTATACGGCGAATTCGTGAAAACTCTTGAAGCTCAAACCTGCAAATACGATCTCATAGGCATAAACAATGTCGGCAATAAAACTTTCAAGTCATGTGCAAATGCTTATAATTCAGTGATTAATCAAGTGAAAACAAAATATGTTATCTATTCTCACCAAGATATATTACTGAATAAACCTGACATGCTTGAAAAATTTGTTGCTGATATGAGAACAATACAACCTGATGATATTATAGGTGTGGCAGGAATGAGATTTTATTGTCAACACGCGTTCATGAGTATCATTCATTATGATAAAAGTTGCGATGTATTCTTTCACGTAGGCGTAATTTTGAATGAAGGTGTTACGGAATCCGATACGCTTGACGAATGTTTTTTCGGTGGCTATACGGAACATTTTAGACTTTACCCTTTTGATGAAGTTATATGCAATAATTGGCACTTATATGCCGTAGAGGCTTGCTTGAGGACAAAATCAAAACTAGGTGGAAAATGTTGGGTCAGTAATTCTAGACTTATTCATTTGTCAAGAGGTAGTTATTCGCCTTCATTTTATTGGGGTTTTTATAGATTGTGTAGAAAATATGCCAAGCAATTCCCTTTGATCAGAACAACGTGTGTGACATTAAAAACGGATAAATTTACATTGTTTCGTTATTTTTTGGACAAGTGTATTCGTAAAAGCACAAAACTATACCTAATACAATTTCTATCTCGCATTAAGAACAAGTTTTTGACGCCTCAAACACGCACACAAACTAGATTTATGTGATATAATGCTTGCGTCAAGAAGCTGAGGGGCTTTGAGACACTAGAAACGATTTAATATTAACGAGGAGGAAAATAAAATGGCAAAAGCAGTAGTAGATCAGAGCGTGTGTGTAGGTTGTGAGTCATGTGTGGGAGCTTGCCCAATAAGTGCAATCGCTATGAACGACGGAAAAGCTAAAGTAGATGCAGATGCATGCGTAGAATGCGGAACATGTGTATCAACTTGCCCGGTAAGCGCAATTTCACAGTAAACGTTTATTAACGAAATCAGGTCCCCATTGTCGTAAAGGCAGTGGGGATTTTTTTTGCCACCTTTTCTGAGCCTGTACACGAAACTGTGTATGGACGCAAAGAAATGCCTGCAAATACTGAACAAAATTGTGTCTATACACAGAAAACTTTACATACTCCCTTTTCTAAACTATTTCTTCCCGCGAAATTTTAAGCCGTGTGGTAGCAT
>CAJOGG010000104.1:0-8601 GCA_905234205.1 uncultured Synergistales bacterium
CATGCGGTCGGAGCTATGTTGTTATCGTTGCTGATACTCTCTATAGAGTGATACAATGAGAAACTCAAAGGTATCATAAACTAATCATAGAAGGAGAACGCTAGGTTATGCCAACAAATAACACGAACAGGACTACAAAAGGCGTTAAAGATTTTACTAGAGAGGAATTGCGCCAAATTTTAGAACGTAATGCACAGGTTGGCTCTCGAAAAACAGCTAAAGAATTTAATACAACTTGGCAAGCGGTTCTTGCGATACAGAAAAAGTTTAAATCTCAAGACGCAATACCTCTAATTTCTGGTGTCCCTCAACTCTCATCAACCCAAGCTAATGAAGTTGATCTAACAAAACAAATCCCAGAACGAGTCGCCATAGAAGAGCCAGAAGCAAATGCTCCGGTCGTAAAAGATAACATCATAACGTCTACACAATTGGATAGCTCGAAAACTTATTCTTCGTTGGAGATTGAGAACGCAATTTTACGTGAGAAGATCGTAGCATTAACAGAGCAAGTTGAAAAACTTCGTTCAGCTGTAGCACAAATAGCATGATAAGGCGCAAAATTCATCGTATGCTATAATTCTGGCGTTTAATACTCGCATGAATAGGGCAAGTAAATTCACACAGTGAGCCTTTGTTCAGCGTAAGGAGGAAATTTTTATGTATGCAATAATCGAAACAGGCGGTAAGCAATATCGCGCAAACGTTGGCGACAAGTTCAGAATCGAAAAGATTCCTGGAGAGACGAGCACTGAAATAATCTTTGATAAGATTCTCGCAGTCGGTGGTGAAGGAACCGAAACAAAATTCGGCGATCCATATGTCGCAGGCGCAAGAGTTACGGCAGAGATTCTCAAGCAGGATCGTGCGGATAAAATTTTCGTATTCAAGTACAAGAGCAAAAAGAACATAAGAAAGCATCGCGGACACAGACAATATTTCACTGAAATCGTAATCAGAGACATTGAAGCATAAGCTTTGATTGAGATAACCTTATACAAACAGGGAGATAAATTAATCGGGATTGAGAGTAAAGGCCATTCAGGATCTGCCAGAAAGGGTAACGATATTATCTGCGCGGCCGTAAGTGTTCTAATGCAGGCTTTACATTTAGGTCTTAGACAAGTTGCGAGGCTTGAAACATTGATTTATTATGCTGATGAGAAATTGCCTTTAATGCGTCTGGTGTGGCACGAGAAAGAATACGCGAGAGCTTACACTTTATCCGAAACAGTTGCAGAATCTCTCAAAGTTATTGCTCAAGATAATCCCAAGTACGTAAAAGTTCATTCAACGGAGGAAATTATTTATGACATTCCATTTTGATTTACAGTTTTTTGCGCACAAGAAGGGCCAAGGAAGTTCAACCAACGGACGTGATAGCAACCCGAAGTATCGCGGGATAAAAGTTTTTGCTGGTCAGACAGTCAACGCTGGAAGCATTTTAGTAAGACAATGTGGCACAAAGATCAACCCCGGCAAACATGTTGGACAAGGCCGTGATTTCACGTTGTTCGCTCTGGTTCCTGGCAAGGTCAATTATCACACAAGTTGCGCTAAAAAATTCGTGTCAGTCGAACCGCTTGAGGCTGCCGAATAATTCACAAGTATTCAAGAATGTAATCATGCCCCTGACAAAACGGGGGTATATTTTTTTATTGAGATATAAGAATGAAATTTGTAGATATAGCTGAAATTTTCGTTAAGGCCGGACGCGGCGGAAATGGTGCTTTAAGTTTCAGGCGCGAGAAATTCGTTCCCAAGGGTGGCCCTGATGGTGGTGACGGAGGCAAGGGCGGTGATGTTATTCTTGAGGCTGTCGGAGGAGTCGTAACACTTGCAGACTTCGAATATGATAGACGCTTTCAAGCTGGACACGCTGGGCACGGTTCCGGAGCGTTAAGAACTGGATCTAACGGCCAAGATTTAATCATTCGTGTACCATGTGGGACTCTGATTCGTGATGCAGATGATAATTCGTTGCTTGCAGATTTAGTTGAACCTGGTCAAAATTTTATCGCTGCTCATGGAGGACGAGGAGGCCGTGGAAATTCACATTTCGCTAACTCTTCAAGACGTGCCCCAAAATTTGCAGAGAAAGGCGACCCAGGAGAAGAACGTAATCTAAAACTTGAGCTTAAATTAATCGCTGATGTAGGGCTTGCAGGTTTCCCAAACGCCGGAAAATCTAGCATACTTGCCGCCATAAGTGGAGCTAAACCAAAAATCGCTGGTTATCCTTTCACGACTCTTTCACCGAATTTAGGAGTGCTTGCCGTTGATGATGCTAAAGTAGTAATTGCTGACTTGCCCGGTCTCATTGAAGGCGCTCATGAGGGTAAAGGACTTGGCCTGCAATTTTTGCGTCACGTCGAGAGAACGAGAATAATATTGCACGTAATAGACTTATCACAAGCTAATCCAGTCGAAACTTTTCACGCGCTCATAAACGAGTTCAAGGAGTACAGCATTAATTTAGCGTCAAGGCCCTGTATCGTTATAGGCAACAAAATTGACATTGAAGGCACAGAAGAAAATTCGCGATTGTTACGTGAAGAGGCACAGAGAAATTCACTCGCTTATATGGCTGTGAGTGCGTTAAGCGGCGAAAATATTCCGGAGTTAATCAAAGCTATTGCCGATCTCGTCAGAAAAACTCCATACTCTTACAACGCGTCGGACTCAAGAAATTACGATTTGCCCGACGAGATTCAAGACGTTGACCCGAACGAAATCATCGAGCTTAAGCCCAAGAAGACAAGCCGTAAACGTCAACCAGTCAGCATAATCAGGCAATCAGACGGAAGCTTTAGAGTTGAGCACGAGAATTTTGAGAAGTCAGTCGGCCGCATAAACTTTGAACACGAGGACGCCATGCAAAAATTTTCACGCTTATTGAAAACTTTACACGTTGAAGAAGCTCTTGAGGCTGCAGGAGCTAGAGAAGGCGATAAAGTTTACATAGGCGAGATTGAATTCGATTTTGAACCCGAAATAGTGAACTAACAATGAAGACAGGAATAATGGGCGGAACGTTTGATCCGATACACTACGGGCATTTGTTAGCGGCTGAAGAGGCAAGAAGAAATTTAGGAATAGACAGGCTGATTTTCGTACCAACCGGAGACCCTCCTTACAAGCATGACCGCAATATTACGCCGGCTGAAGATCGTTACGCGATGACATTATTAGCTACTGCAGGTGTACTTGAATATTCTGTTTCAAGACTCGAAATTGATCGTAAAGAACCTACACACACTGTGGACACGTTGAGAGAGTTTATAGCGTCAGGAATTAAGCCAGAGGATTTATATTTCATAACTGGACTTGATGCAATGCTCTCGATAACATCATGGTACGAGTACGAGAATATACCGGAATTATGTACGCTTGTTACTGCAAGAAGGCCCGGTTATCCTGTCAGCGGTATAGAAACGTTGCCTAAATTCATTCGTGATAAGCTAAAATATATCGAGATACCGCAGTTCGCTATATCAAGCACAGAGATCAGAGAACGTGCAAGGGACGGACGGGGCATAAGATTTTTGGTGCCTCACTTGGTCCAGATATATATCGAATCAAACGGGCTGTATAAAGATTCTAAAAATTTTAGGAATTATATTCATGATCATAGCGTCAATGTTAGGAGGCGCGACAGTTCGCTTAATGGAGGTACTTCACGATCCAAATCCACTCCCACTTCCCAAAGCTCAATCAACAAGACAAACTCCTACGGCTAAACCTAAAACTGAAATTGCTGAAACGTCTTCATCAACTTCAACAGGCGATACTGAGTTAGCTGTAGCAGAAGCCCGCAAGGAAGAGACAACAACATCAAGGGAGACTGTGAACGTGTTGATCGTTGGCCTTGATAACGTTGAAGGAGGATCACGAACTGACGCAATAGCACTAGCAATTTTTGACGCGGAGAACAAAGGCTTGAGAATTGCTTCGATCCCAAGAGATTCGCGGGTTTATATTCCTGGCAGGAGCTGGGACAAAATTAACCATGCTTACGTTTACGGAGGGATAAAATTATTACGCGAGACACTTGTAAATCTTACGGGCATTCCGATTGATTATTTCGTCAAGATAAATTACAAGAGCTTCCCTAGAATCGTTGACGCGCTCGGAGGAATTGATATTTACGTCGATAAGAAGCTTCAATATAACGATTATTCCGGCAAATTATTCATCAACATACAAAAAGGTCAGCAACACATGGACGGCAAGACGGCGCTAGGCTATGTGAGATTCAGGCATGATCCATTGGGCGATATAGGACGCGTTCAGAGGCAGCAGAAATTTATTGACATCATGATGAAGAAGCTTAAATCTCCGTCAATAATCACAAAAATTCCTACGCTCGTGAATGAATTAATTGATGCGGTTGATACCGATTTAGCACCGTTGGAGGCGTTGAAGCTTTTACAGTTCGCAAACTCGATCCCACCTGACAGAATCAAAATGTTTATGGCGCCAGGGCGTTCAGGTTCGTACAAGAGCATAAGCTACTGGATTTTGGATAATAATGCGTTCTCATTACAATTAGCTGCGAAATTGCCCCCTTCGGATTCGTTCACGCTTGATCCAGAACAGGAGGACGCCTTGACTCTTGACCTTGACCCCACGGCCAAGAATGCTAGCAACTTCAGCAGTGAAAAAGTAGGCGAGTTACGTGACCAAATCATCAGCATAAGAATCTTAAACGGTGACGGCGAAAAAGGTATAGGCAAGCGAGCCGCGCAGCTCTTCCAGAGAATCGGTATAGAAGTTCCCTACACTGGCAACGCTAGACACTATGACTATAAGGCAAGCAGCATAATTTACCCGGCCGACGCTGACGAGACAGCCAAACAAAGCGCAATGGCATTAGCTGAACTTTGTGGGATTACTAACGAGAGATTAATACGGCCTGACAAAAGCACAAACGCGTTAACGTTGATACTTGGCCACGATAAGGAAGAGTTATTCAGCAGATTAGAAAACGTGAACTCATAAAAATAATGGGGACTTCTTAACGAACGAAGGAGCCCCCTTTTTACAGCTTATAGCTTATGGTATTGGATAATGATCCCAGATCGGAATGCCCAAGAAGAATCCAACCATGAACTCTTCAGAGCCATATATAGCAGCAAATTTCATATCGACGAGATTATTCGGGAAATTCACGGCCGCGCCAACTTCCCAAGGAGCATCAATCTTGTGCCATTCCTTGTCCATTGCATAACCCCAGCTAGCAAAAACTTCACCAGCGACAACTCCCATTGCACTACGCGTCAAAATCTTCCTTACGGCTATATTTGCCCAACCCATTCTTTCGGCTTCGATTGGATTTCTTGCAACTGAATATAATTCTTCAGCGGCCCCTAAATAAGTTGCGTGGCTCCTCCTGTTCAAGTCTCCTTCAGCAAAACCTGCCCTGAAATATGTTCTCCATGAGTCTGAAACTTCAAGCGGCTTGAAATAGTTCAATCTATATAGTATCTCATCAAAATCTGGCCACCATGCGTTTATTTTCCAGGCATGTCCACTCGTTGGATCTCCGGGCATATCCAGAGTATCATATTCAGCTAAGAACGTCGGCCCCCATGCTTCAGTGCCGTCTTTCGGAGAAATTGCTCGTCCGTCTACGTGTTCATATGCAAAGCCCATTCCCAAATTAACATCACCCAAAGTGAATAACTTATTTATTCCTAGCGAGTATCTGTCCCACTCCCTTGGATCATGAGTGTCTCCGGCGGGCTTCCAAGTCTGAATGCTAGCGTTAACTTGCCAAGCGTCCATAGGCTGTGGTGCTGTCTGATAGCTTAAATCAAATCCAAATTGCTCTCCCAATTTTACGACACCTGTCAGCGAGTCATATTCACTTCGTAATCCTCTGGCTTCACCTTTGAGATATAGCCACCTATTCTGGTGTAAATTCGTCGTGTAACCTGATATGCCAACTTTAAACTCTGGAGCTTGTCGAACGTCAACACGCACGAGTACATCGCCTGAATCAGTTCGGCCAAGTTGATAATCTGCTAATTCAATTCCGGGAGCTGTAGAAAGTTTTTCCATCGCCTCATCGATCTTATCAGGATCAACGCGTTTACCTACCCAACGCATACCTCTTTGTCTAACGAGCGCAGCCATTTTTTCGGGCAATCCGTGAACTTCAACGTCTCCTACAATGTCAGTATTATCCAATTTCTCAGTGAGCGTAAATAACGCCGGGCTTTTCTCTGACAAGGCTTTTATCTCTTCAATATGAGGCAAGGCGGCTTCACGTCCAAGAACGATAATTTTTTCGGGGTCTCCTGTTTCAAGCATTCCTATTCCGGCTACGTTTGGCTTGAGTAAAATATCAGCGGCGGCTCCTTCTTCGTTCGTTGTCTTTCTCATCAAAACTGTGAGTGCCTGGTTCACTACGTCCATGTATGAATTTATTTTGGGTAGGAACTCGTCGGAAATATCAACAGCTACAATCGGCATTCCCGGGAAAAGTTCTTGAGCAGTATATACAGGTAAATTTGAGGTAACACCGCCATCAACTAGTAACCGGCCATCAATCTGCCAAGGCTCAAACAACGCTGGAATTGACATTGAAGCCCTCATAGCCGCGGCCAAGTTTCCATTACGCAATACGACTTTTTCGCCCGTTTCAATATCCGTAGCCACCGCAGCATAAGGTATAGGCAGCTGATAAAAATCCGTAACAGTTACGTGACGCATCAATTGTGCGAAATATCTATATAGCTTATCTGCCGTCAATATTCCCTTAGGTCCTAATTTGCCATCTTGTTTCTTGTAAGTAAGTGCGGGGATCGTGCTAGTCTTGGCCCGTCTGTCATTGCCTGTAAATACGAACATTGGCCCGACGTTCTCCGATAATAGCGACGTCAAATCCAGCTTATGTAAAATTTTGTGCATATCCTGCGTGGAGTAACCGCTTGCTCTCAACGCACCCATTAAAGCCCCCATGCTTGTGCCAACGATACCGATTACGGGAATATCATTTTCTTCAAGAGTCTCAATGACTCCCAAGTGTGCAAAGCCCTTTGTCCCTCCGCCAGATAAAACGAGAATTACGCCTTTAGCTTCACTGTATGAAGGATTGAACGCAAGAACGCACGCGACAACAAACGCACACAAAAACTTTTTGAACATTATTCAAACTCCTCTCTCTTCTTGCAAAAAACGGTCCCGGCCCATTCAGACCAGAACCGCCCCGTAAAAAATAATTATCCTTGTGAATTTTATGGATCAGTCAATTTTGAACGACAACACCAGGAATACTCCTCCTGAAGGATCCAGAGAGAAAGGCAACGTGAAACTCTTCATGCCAGTGTCTTCCTTGGTAACGTTCTTGATATTTTCGCCTACAATAAGTTGAGGTGGTGTTACATCTACAGTGCCTAAAGAACTCTGAACTAAAGCGCGCCCGCCTATCATGTTAGACAACTCGCCAATAACGCTCATAGAGACATCGTCACCAAGTTGAGGCGCAATCATTCCGCCAGACATAGTCTTGATGATATTCTCAAAAGCGTCTTTGTTCAGCATAATATTCACTGTCCCTCTTGAGCCTACACCAACAACGCCTATAAGGGCAGCAGTGCATATGTTCTCAACTTTAACTCCCTGAGATACTTTTGCCTTGTTGAGGGTGATATTAAGCCCCACCTCTCGCCCTACTGACAGAACAGCCGACGCAAAACTGTTCACGAGAGCGACAAGTTTATCCATACCGGCCATCTAAAATTAATCTCCCTCCCTGTAATTTATGAATCAAATTTGAATTTGTAATATTATAGCCTATTATCGCTTTTATCTCTATATTTAATTCAAGGCTCTTAATGAAATTTCCCACGCCGCTAGATCGTCAAGAATCCTTTTTGGCACTCTAAATTTTTCAGGTAGTATTCTAACAAATAATCCAGGCTTGTGAATTTTCCAGTAAAGTTTTCGCGCGTCGAGAGTCGAGTTTTTTTCGTCAACGATAATAATCTCACACGTTAGTTTGCTTTTAACATATTCATGAAAATTTTTGCTGTTTGTCCCGTTGCCAAGTGCTATGAATTTCACGCCGCCTAACAAGATTGAATCCGCCTTCCCCTCAATGACATAACCTGAAAGATTTTCGCCCGCAAAAAATTTGTCGCGTTCATTTGCTGGAAATATTCCGGAAGCTATTAAATCGCCGTTGAGTTTCACGAATGCAAAGCCGACTTTATCGCGTCCAGGATCAAGTCCCAAAACTAAACTTTTTTCCCCAGTGTAAATTCCCATCTGTCCATTAGCCAGAGCCATTGTCCCGGTTCCTCCTTAATCCATTCCCCTATGACTTTGTTGCAAGTCTCAAGATTGAAGTTTTTTCTATCGCTCAAAATTTCGGATATTGTTATGGAATGCTGCGTGGGGTTATTCCAGTCGCGTTTGTATTGTATGGGAACAATAGCGCATTTGAATTTTTCGTAAAGCTTCACAATTCCGTCGTGAGTGCTAGCGGGTAGGCCAAGAAAATCGATGATTACCCCGTCGCGTCGTGCGTCAAGGTCTTGAAGAATCACAATGATACCGCCAGCCTTTAACACCCTGAAAACTTCTCGTAGGCCT
>CAJOGG010000104.1:8748-19832 GCA_905234205.1 uncultured Synergistales bacterium
CATATGCGACGCCATTAAGATAACCCCGTGCCCACGAGCTACAGCTTCACGCAAAATTTTCACGCTCTTTTCATCGAAGCTAACATAATCCTTGATAGCAGATTTCATAACGGGGATCCTGATAAACTCCACAGCAGACATAGCCAAATTCAAAAACGAAAGCTTGATTATTTCGCGTGCGGTTGTAATGCCAACACCAAGAGATTTAACACAACGAGCTTCACAACGATCAACTTTCCGCCACAAGACAAGTCGTAAAATTCTGCCTATAAAACGACCGAAGGCAAGCGCTACTCTTTGTGGCAAGAGCTGTAATAATTTCACGAGTAATTTTAGAATCATAATTCCTCCTCAAGTTTGCGTGTTGTCGCGTATAATAATCATTACGAAAAATTTTAAGGGAGGGGAGTTTTTGGGATTATTTAAGTGTAAATTATGCGGAAAAGTTTATGCTACAAGCTATATGTCAGGCAAGAGAAATCTATGCGTAGATTGTTTCATGAGGCTTGAAGACATGTACACGGACTTCAGAATTCACGACTATATTCGAGATCATGGCCTCGAAGAAAATTTTGATATTGAAGTACTTGCCCACGAACTTAATATAAATCCTCGTAATATCGAACTGCTTTATAAAATGGGTTTCTTTGATCGAGATATGCAAGTTTATACACGTAACGAACACCGCAGGGAACTGGCCGAGGAACTTGAACAGGAGCTAGATAAAATTAGGCGCAGCATGAATCCTGAACAAGAACAACAAAAATCGCCTCTATCTCGCAAGAAATTTATATCTTACGGCAAAAGAATATACAGCCGCAAAAGATTCTAATTAATGCCGATACTAAAGTAAATTAATGTGAAATGGAAGTGAATATAAATGGCACTCGTAAAATGTAGATTATGCGGAATGCTTTATGACTCAATTAATATACCTAAACACAAAATTTGTCCTAATTGTATCAGACGCCTTGATGAACTTTACGGACATGTTCATGAATATATGCGCGATAATGAAGACGAAAACTTTGACATATACAAATTAGCTGAAGCAATGGACTTGGATACTGCTGACGTACAAGCACTCGTAGACTTGGGATATATTGAGCGCGATTTACAAACTTACAGCAGGAAGAGACGAGGCCCTAGAGGAGAACTTGCCGACAAAATTAACGGAGAAATTGACAAAATGAAACGCAATAAAGTAACAACGTACGGAGGTGTTGTGTATTCACGAGCTGACAAGCTTAAATCAGATAGCAATAGACAATATGTATACGATGGTCAAAAAACTTTTCGCAGGTGAGCTAAATAAATGACGGAATTTTTAATCACGGCAGGGATATTCGGGGCTTGCATGGGATCTTTCCTGAACGTTGTAGCGCATAGGAGCATTCAGAATAAACCATGGTGGGGCAATGAGCGTTCAATCTGTGAGGCATGCGGGCATGTGTTAGGCTTTTTCGAGTTAATCCCGGTTATATCGTGGTTAATTCTTCGAGGACGCTGCAAAAATTGTGGCGCAAAAATCTCCGTGCGTTACATTCTCGTTGAGTTGATCTGCGCGGCTATGGCTGTGATGATTGTGAGACGCTGGGGACTCTCGTGGGCTTGCCTTGTTGTCAGCGTTGGAGCTTGCAGCATAATTATTAACTCGCTCACAGATATAGAAGCCGGGGACGTGTTTGACATGTTTGCAATTACGCCCGGGGTTATAGCTTTGATAATTAGATTGGCAGGGGGCAAATCAGCATTTTTAGACGGCCTGACAGGAGCATTAATCGGCTGGGGGAATCTCACGCGGCGGAATGGGTTGGGGGGACGCTACGTTCATGTGCGGAATGGGCGCGGTATTGGGCTTTAAGTTCACGTGCTTAGCGTTCTACATAGGGATAATGGCCGGGGGCTTATGGGTTATAGCGTTAATGCTCATAGGCAAGATAAAATTGGGCAAAGGTCAAGCGATTCCGTTGGTGCCATTCTTGGCTATAGGTTGCTTCATAACTATGATATACGGGCCTGAAATATTTGCATACCTCGATCAAAGACTCACATACACAGAAATATTCAAAACGTCTTGGCCATTTTAAGAAAAAGAAAACGGCAGGAACACACGATAATGCATTCTTGCCGCTGATTTGTTGGTAAGTATTAACCGCCTAAATAAGCTTTTCTCACAGCTTCTGACGCTAATAACTCTTCACCCGTTCCAGTTGTGACTATTTTGCCCGTCTCCATTACGTAGCCTCTGCTTGCGATACTCAATGCCATTTGCGCGTTTTGTTCAACAAGCAATATAGTTGCGCCGCGTTTATGTAAGTCAGCGATAATGTCAAAAATCTGCTCAACAAGAATCGGGGCGAGTCCCATTGAAGGTTCGTCAAGCATCAACAATTTCGGTCTGCTCATCAAAGCTCTACCCATGGCTAACATTTGTTGCTCTCCACCCGATAAAGTTCCGGCTGTCTGCTTCATACGTTCCTTGAGGCGCGGGAATAATTCGTACACTCGTGCTAAATCTTCGTCAATGTCAGATTGTTTGCTCTGTGTGAAAGCTCCCATCTCTAAATTTTCCTGTACGGTCATTTGAGCGAAAACTCGTCGACCTTCTGGAACTTGTGCTAAGCCTTTGTAGACGATCCTATGAGGCTGAATCTTGGCCAAACTCTCGCCTAAAAATGCTACGCTACCGGTTGAAGGGTGTAACAGTCCGGAAATTGTGTTAAGCGTGGTTGACTTGCCGGCACCATTAGCTCCTATTAACGTAACTATTTCGCCATTGTAGACTTCAAACGAAATGCCTTTTATAGCGTGAATGCTTCCGTAAAAAACGTTTATGTTATCAACTTTCAAAACTGGTTCAGCCATGATTTACGCCTCCTTCTTTCTGCCGAGATAAGCTTCAACGACAGCGGGGTTACTCTGAATTTCGTCGGGAGTGCCTTTAGCGATTATGTGCCCGAAGTTAAGAACGCAGATTCCCTCACAGATATTCATTACGAGACTCATATCGTGCTCAATTAACAATATTGCGATCTGAAACATTTCGTGAATCTTTCGTATATTGTCCATTAGGTCGGCTGTCTCTGAAGGATTCATTCCTGCGGCTGGCTCATCAAGCAATAATAGCGACGGATTCGTGGCTAATGCTCTGACAATCTCAAGGCGTCTTTGTGCTCCATAAGGCAACGATCCTGCTCTCACGTCGGCCATATCCTGCATATCGAATATGGATAATAATTTCAAAGCTCTTCTATGTGCAGCGATCTCTTCACGCTTATAATTGGGTAAACGTAAAATTGAGCTTAACATGTTATAGTGCATGTCGTTATTCATTGCGGCCTTGACGTTATCAGCGACGCTCAAATTTTTGAACAGGCGAATATTCTGGAAAGTTCTAGCTATTCCGGCTTTGTTTACCTGCATAGTGTTCATTCCGTGAGTGTCCTTGCCATTAAGCAAAATCGTACCTGTTGTAGGCTGATAGACTTTTGTTAGCAAGTTGAAGACCGTAGTTTTTCCTGCACCATTTGGCCCGATTAACCCGGCTATTTCTGTACGTCCTAACGTGAAATTGAAATCCTCAACGGCTTTAATTCCACCAAGCGTAATTCCCAAGTTCACACACTCAAGCACAGGTTCTCTAGCAGCGTCGCGTTCTGGTAAAATCGTCTTTGAAGGCATAGTTACATATTTTGTCTTAGCTCTCATGGTTTATTCTGCCTCCTCTTTTCGTCTGAAAGGATTCAAGCGTGACAAGAAGTATTTTATTTCAGCGTTGTTAGTTGCGAGCATCATTACGATCAAGACTACAGCATAAAGCAGCATTCTGTATTCAGAGAACTGGCGCAATTTTTCCGGCAATATCGTTAGCACAGCCGCCGCTATGATTCCTCCGAGCATGTTGCCTTGGCCTCCTAACACTACAAACACGAGAATTAATATCGAAGTATTGAAGTCGAATTTGTTAGCAACGATTGTAGAGTAATTCATAGCAAACAATGCCCCAGCCGCTCCAGCCAATGCCGCAGAAGTTACGAACGCCATCATCTTGTATTTAGTAATATCAAGCCCGATACTTTCAGCCGCTATTCTGTCATCACGTATAGCCATGAACGCACGTCCCGAACGCGAATTTACGAGATTGAAGACGACCATCAGAGCTATCATTACGAGAATGAATCCCGCTGGAAACGTTGCAATTTTTTGTATGCCGCTTATTCCCATAGGCCCGCGAATTATCAACCGACCACCTTTAAGGAGTCTAGTTGTGTCCGTCAACATGCTGAAGTGCAAGCCGCCGGAGTCGACCCCGAAATAGAAATTGTTCAGCAAACTTTTTATGATTTCGCCGAACGCAAGAGTAACTATGGCCAAGTAATCGCCTTTGAGCCTCAAAACTGGAATACCGATCAAGAAGCCCGCAATGGCCGCAAAAATCGCCGCAACTATCATAGCTATAGCAAGCCTAGCAGGAGCAAACGGGAGAACTTTCTGCAACAATATAGCTGTAGCAACTCCAGAGAATGCACCGACCGACATAAAGCCAGCATGCCCGAGTGATAACTCGCCTGAAATTCCTACGACAAGATTCAACGATATAGCCATGACCATATACGCACAAATCGGCACTAACATTCCACGCATTGATGAACTTAAAAATTTCGTGCTGCTCATGGTCTGACAGATTACATATGCAGCGATTACTATGAAATAAGTTAAATATATTCTTCGTGCTTCTACACGTTTGAGATTTATAAGTCTTCGCATAGTCATGATTATTTACACCTTCTCCTGCAATTGCTTACCAAGTAATCCCGACGGCTTCACGAGCAACACCACTATCAACACCCCGAACACTACAGCGTCAGAAAGTTGACTCGAGATATAAGCCTTCGCAAAAATCTCTATGACTCCCAACATTAAGCCACCAAGAAAAGCTCCGGGTATTGAACCGATCCCGCCGAATACTGCCGCAGTGAAAGCTTTAATTCCGGGAAGAGATCCAGTCGTTGGCATTAGAGTAGGGTAAGCTGAACACAACAAAGCACCTGCTATAGCTGCAAGCCCTGAACCTATTGCGAACGTTAGCGAGATTGTAGCGTTGACGTTGATACCCATTAACTGCGCCGCGCCCTTATCCTCTGAACATGCACGCATAGCCTTGCCAAGTTTAGTTTTGCTGATGAAGAGCGACAACACTATCATGATTATCACACACGTTGCTATCGTCAAAACTGTAACATGCGAAACGGATAATTTGCCCTCAAAAAGCTTGAACGAGCCGCGACCGATTATTGACGGGAAGACTTTTGGGTTAGACGACCATAATAACAAGGCTGTGTTCTGAAGGAAATAGCTCATGCCTATAGCCGTGATTAAGACTGCGAGTGAGGGGGCCTGACGTAAAGGCTTATACGCAAAACGCTCGATAACAATTCCAAGCGACGTACAAACAGCCATAGCAAGCACGACGCCCACAAAAGGATTCATGCCATAACGTGATACAGCATAGAAGCACACGTAAGCTCCAACCATAATGACATCACCGTGAGCGAAATTAAGCATTTTGGCAATGCCATAAACCATCGTATAACCCAAGGCAATAATCGCATAGATACTACCAAGGCTTATACCGCTGATAAAGAAATTTAGAAATATCAAATTTTACCGCTCCTTATATGTAAACATGAAAAAAGGCAGCCCGAGAATTTTTACGGCCATTTCCCAGACTGCCCATAGCTAATCTAAATTGTTCGTCTATTAGTCAAGTCCGACGTATGCGCCATTCTTGATTACCATACCTTTGGGATCCTTTGAGACTTCACCATTAGCGGCCCACTTAACATTTTCGCCTGTTACACCGTTGAATGTCATGGTAGTGAACTGCTCGATCATCTTTGCACAAATTTCTTCAGCGCTCATATCCGGTGTAGCCTTCGCAAGCTCTAAAGCCTCTTTGTAAGCATAAACGCAATCATAACCATCGGCGGCGAACTGGTTGGGTACTTCACCAAATTTTTCCTGATACTTGGCCACGAACGATTTTGTCTTAGCGTCAGTAGCGTCTGCGTTGAAGGGTGTTAAGAGCATTACGCCCTCTGCTAATGACTTATCGAAGCCTTCCATGGTCAAAATTCCGTCCATTCCGTCAATTCCGAACCACTTAGGAGCGTATCCCATAGCCTGAGCCTGTGCAAGAATCAAGCTTGCTGGTTGATAATACATCGGGAGGAAAACGAGTTCGGCGCCTTTTGTCTGAGCGTCTGTAAGCTGTACAGAGAAGTCTGTGTCGTTGCCGTCTGCGAATGCTGTATCACTGACAACTTCAAGTCCCTGTTTCGGCGCGTTCTCCATGAATGTATCGTAAACACCCTTTGAGTAAACGTCGTCATTTTTCCAGATAACAGCAACTTTTTTGGCCAAGCCTTTTGAGGCGATATACTGAGCGCTGGCTGTTCCCTGGTTAGGATCAACGAAACACATCTGGAACACGTTGTCTTTACCTTCTGTTACTGCTGCTGATGAAGCTGAAGGAGTGAGGGCAAAAATTCTGTCGGCAAAGTTCTCGGCTGCTGTAGCTTCGGCTGGCTTTGAGGTTACTGAACCTAATGAAATCTGCATTCCCCAGTCTTTAAGAGCGTTGTAAGCGTTGACGGCTTTTTCTGCGTCGTGTGTATCGTCCTCGTAGCGAATCTCAAATTTAACGGTTCCGTCCATAGCGTTAATCTCTTCTACTGCGAGCTCTGCACCGTTTTTAGCGGCATTACCGTAAATTGCTGCTCCACCAGTCAAAGGCCCTGTGCCTCCGATCTTGAATGATGCTCCGAATGCACTTGCAGCCATTGCCAGAACAAGAACCGCGCAAATTAATGTCTTCTTCATGATTGTTAATTATCTCTCCTTGCTAAAATTTATGCCTAACCCGAAATATTTGGCCGTTGCTCCGGGATTAAAGCCTGAATACACATGTACGAAAAAAGCGGCCCTTGTAGCTCAGACCGCCTGTTATTTACTAATTCATGTATTCTTGTAACAAATTCTGGCGCGGTAGGCAGGATTCGAACCCACGACCTAAGGCTCCGTAGGCCTTCGCTCTATCCAGCTGAGCTACTACCGCAGGTGTTATTGCTTGAAACCGACATAACGGGGCCCTTCCCATTATATGGCGGTGGGTGTGAGATTCGAACTCACGATAGAGTTATTAGACCCTATACTCACTTAGCAGGCGAGCGCCTTCAGCCTCTCGGCCAACCCACCATAATTACTACATTCACAAATTATTGTCAAATCTGACAGAATGAGCCCCAAATAATCGCATTTTTTAACAAGCATACGATCACGAAGGCTACCCACATAGTGAACGTTATCAATATCGGCACTAAATAAACGGGCCAGGCGCTTCTCGAAAACATGATACGCAAAACTGATTGTTCAGTGTACCCCTTAAAACTCATGTTATACGGATCTTCAACTTCAGCAAAATTTTCCGGGAGGTCTTTTGTTCGTATGTCGTCATAAAGATGACGGAAAAGCCTTTCCATTTGCAAGTACCACGCGTCAAGCCACCAGAAGACTATGAGTATGATAATTACGCAAGGTGAAGCAAACAACACGCTCCGGGAGTTATCACTACCCAAAATTATAACTGACAATGCAGCAAATATTGTCATTGCCCACGTCTTGCATTGAAGGGAATTCGCCCCCATTCGGCTTATTACTCCTTGAATCATTTCCAAATGTGTTGTCCTACGATATTGTTCTGCCATTATTTGCTACCTCGCTTCCGGAAATCTTTTGTAAAGTTCATCTAGGGCATATTGTTTTGACAAGTGCATTCTCTTCAAGTTTTGCAAAATTGTTATATCTAGCCTATGCAAATGGTTCAAATTAGCTGAATATTTAAATTTAGGCAACCTAGACTCCGCCAAAATTGTTGTTTCCGTGTAAAATCTATCAGGAATATTAGGTTTTATAAGACTTGAAGTTAGTAGCTCACTATATAGCCATGGTGAATACGTTGAATATTCATTGTCCTTGATTTTGCTAGGATCTAAATCCAATGAATTATGAGTCCCAACAAAGATAAAACACTCCGTAGAGTCAATCATTTTAACAAGAGCTCCATTTAGTAACATATAAACATGCGCCGTAGATTGATTTCGTTTGTCATAATCAAATAAATTGTGACGTTGAGTATCTTTTGTACAATATTCGTTGTCAATGACTTTAAGCAATTTACCACAGTAGCCCCAAACTCGAGAATCTATAAACGCTAAAAGCTCGCCAACATGTTTTACAAAAATCAACTATGAATTTCTCGTCTTGATGCGAGTGTGACAAAAATATATCAGCCTTAATATTCGGAAACCAATCGTCCTCAACTTTAGATGTATCAAGTACACCGTCTTCTACATAATTCTTAAGTATATATTTCTCCAAGCTAGTTTCTATTTCAGTCTGATACGAAGCAATCATAGCATTATATTTTCCTACAACCTCATCTTTATAGATATAATCATTCCCATAAAGTTTCTTAACAAATTCATCAAAGCCATCATTACCAACTTGAATATTAAATCCCTTAAACATGTCCGTAACCTCCAATTACAAATTATAGAATGAAATTTTAGGATAAGTGCAAAACATAAACTGGTGGGTGATACTGGATTTGAACCAGTGGCCTCTTCCGTGTGAAGGAAGCGCTACTACCCCTGAGCTAATCACCCAATTGGTAAGCGTTAAAATTTTATCGCAAACTCTTTTAATGTCAAGACTTAGCCATAAAAAAACACCCCGCCGCTTGGACAGGGTGTCTTATGTTTCGTGAATAGGCTTTGTAAATTACTCGGCCTTTGCCTCTACTACTTCTTCGATCTCTTCAACTGTCTTTGCGCCCTCTTCATCAGTGTCTGCTTTTACAGCGATAACTGGTGCATAGGTTACATCGGCGTTGAACCAAGGAGCGATTGTGATCTTATGGCTTTCTGGTACTGCCTCAATATCTCCGCCCTCTTCGTCATAGAAATCGCAAATCTCGTCGTCCTCGCTGGGCTCTGCGTCCTTCGGGAATGCAAAGTCTTTAAGCTCTGCGCCCTCTTTAACGGTTTCAGCAAGTTCAACATTGAGATCATACTGGCCATCTTCCGTCACTGTTACTTCAGGAAGTACTGCCGCGATGATGTAGCCTTCTTCGTTGACAACTGTACGGACTCCAGCCGTTAAGCCTGCAACTGCTCTCGGTGCTCCAAGTGTAACTGTACCTTCGCCTGTGCTTCTCTTCTGAGCTGCTTCAGGAAGTGCTACTCTCGTAACCTCGTTGACTGCAATCGCGCTGTCCTCAGGAAGAGCCGTCGTTACAGGGCTAATTGCGAACTCAACCTTCATGGGGTTGCTGCTCTCTTTAGTTCTCGCGTTAGTAGCAACGATTGTAACACTGTCAGAAATATCGGCGTCGCCAGTATTCTTTAAGCCCTTAGCTACGGTAAGCGTTAATGTTGCCGTCTTGCCGTTGCCATTAGCCTTAATTTTAGCTGTAGCCTTCTTCGGAGCAGTCCTAATCGCCCAAGTTATCTTCGTGTCGCCCGTGCAGGTCTCATCAGTTACAGCTACAGTTACTTGCTGAGTAGCCTTGGCCTTCGGTTGAGCCTGAATGTCATCAATTTCGAAATCCTCTATTTCCGGCTTGCCATCGTTGATAATAAACTTAACTTTACCAGTTGCTTCACTTCCGACGTTCTTAATCGTTACAGGCATTGTAGTACCTTTCGTAGCAACCAAAGAGCTTGTGTCAATAACTAAAGCACCTGTCGTTGTGTTTACGTCAATACCGGGGATCGAGTCGTCAAAGTTGAACTTGATCTTAGTGTTCGCATTAGCATTGACAGCCGGCGTTGACTCAAGTTTTAACCCTGAAACTGAGGCGTCCTTCTTTATTGTGAAGTTCTTTGAGCTAAGCTTCGGTTTCTCGCCCTTGATTCCGATAGTTACGTCGTATGTTTCAGGCGTATAGGTCAAGTTCTCAGCGTCAAAGCTTATGTTGCGCGCTTCAAGTGTAACCGTTATCGGCTTGTAATCGTCACTGGCATCTGCTGTAACAGCTTTGGTTGCGTCACTGTTAAGTCCCTTCGCAGGATCAAGTTTGATTCCGTAGGTGTCCTCCAATGTCGTTCTATCCGTGGCACTTGATGAAGGAATATCCCAAGAGATTCCCTTTGAGCCTTTTGTGGCTGGTTTCGCGGTGAACTTCTTGCCAACGATTACTTCCTTATCAAGCTTGCCTGCAACAGTTTTGATAGCCGGCGCGGTCATTGCTTGATACGTGTATTTCAAGACTGCTTTCTGCTTCGTCGATGTGTTCGTAGCTGTTAATGTGAAAGTCGTCTTAGTTTCTTTTGCGTCATCAGTTCTTCCAGTTATATTAACTTGTGTAGGTTTATTACTATCGACGTCGGCTCTAAGACCATTCTTTTCACTCGGTGAAAGCTTAATCTCAAACGGTTCTGTAATTGTTACCGTGAAGCTATCGTTTATAACGTCTCCGGCTTTCTTGATTACAGTTTTGTCCTCGCTCACTGACCATCTAGGATCGTCGCTGGTAACAGAGATTTTGTACACAGCACTGACTGCCTTCTCGTCGTTCGAAGCAGTAATCGTTATAGGAAGATCCTTGAACGCGTAAAGATTATTGCCTGCAAATGTCAATGTGCCTGTTCCGTCTCCGCTTCCGCCGTCGGCAAACGTAAATCCTTTTATTGCTGTCGATCCAAGTGTCTGATCACCAGTTAAACCAAAGAATTTCGCTGCGTCCTTCTCCGCGATTTTGGCCAACATGGTAATGCTCTTGGTGCCTGCGGTAGTCTTAAAGGTCTGTCTGTCACTGTCTGACTTAAATGTCAGGTTTCCAAGCTTCTCAAGAACCGGTGCAATACCCGTTGCTGTTACGTAAAAGTCTGTTGGATCGCCAGCACCTGCAAAGTTTGTCGGCGTTACGGTAATCTTAAAGCCGTTGATTGTTGCGCCGTCTTTCGTGGTCTGAGGAATGCGGTCAAGTTTGCCCTTAATCGACATAGTGTCAACGTCCC
>CAJOGG010000105.1 GCA_905234205.1 uncultured Synergistales bacterium
CTTCGGGTCCAACTCTACTTCATAATTTCCGTCAAAATTCTGTTGCAAGTTAGCAATGGCTGATTTCATTTTCTGGAGTCGCTTCTCTTGGTCAAGTATAACGTTATTGTCATAGAGGACGTCAAGAAATTCCGCAGCGTTTGCAACCTCGACAGCCTTCTTGCCCATGAATCTATGACCGCTTGTTTTGCGACCCGAATTAACTCCGCCATATTCAAACGGGATAATTTTATCGTCAGCAAGCGCCACGATCCAACGTATAGGACGAGCAAATCTCACGCCAGATTTATCCCAGTACATGCTCTTAGGGAAACTCAAACCAGCGATTAACCCCTTAAGAATCTCCGGCAATACTTCAATCGTGTTTTTACTCTCTTGTCTGACTTCAGCAGCAATATACTTCACGCCGTTGACTTCAATCTCTTTGAGGTCGTTGACGCTGATACCCTTGTTCTTCGCGAAACCTTCAGCGGCTCTGGTTGGGACTCCGTTCTGGTCATAGGCGTTCTTAACAGGGGGGCCTTTGAGCATTTCTACTAATTCGCTTTGTTTGTCGTTCACGTTTGTGATGATTAAAACGAGTCTTCGTGGGGTTGCGTAAGTTTTTGCGTCTTTGAACTCGATTCTATTGCTAGCTAATGAAGTTTGCGCGTTCTTCTTCAGAGCCTCGAGTGAATCGGGAATAAAGCGTGATGGTATTTCTTCCGTGCCGATTTCCAGTAATACATTCTTAATCATGGCTATCACTCCTCAAAATATGACCCTGTTGTATTCTCAAACTTTTCCATTAACGGGAAGCCCATTTTCTCGCGCTGTTCTCTGTAAGCTGCTGCACATCTGCAAGCTAATGCCCTGACTCTGGAAATATAACCTGTGCGTTCTGTAACACTGATTGCGTTTCTCGCGTCAAGCAAGTTGAAAGTGTGTGAGCTCTTCAATACGTAATCATATGCCGGCAACACAAAGCCTTTGTCAAGAATCCTCATTGCCTCTGCTTCGTACATGTTGAAAAGTGTAAATAACATATCAGTATCAGCGATTTCAAAGTTGTAATGTGAGTGTTCGATCTCGCCCTGTAAATGAACGTCACCATACTTGACTTTGCCAGACCACTCTAAATCATAGACGCTATTAACTTTTTGGACGTACATAGCGATTCTTTCGATGCCGTAGGTTAATTCCGCGGGTACGTTCTCCATATCAAGGCCGCCTAATTGCTGGAAGTAAGTGAATTGTGTTATCTCCATGCCGTCAAGCCAGACTTCCCAACCGAGTCCCCAAGCTCCTGTTGAAGGGTTCTCCCAGTCGTCCTCAACGAATCTAATATCATGTTCATTAGGATCAATGCCGAGACTTGCTAAACTCTCGATATATAAATCCTGAATGTTAGCCGGTGCTGGTTTGATTATGACCTGATACTGATAGTAATGTTGTAATCTGTTAGGGTTCTTGCCATAACGCCCGTCTGAAGGTCTGCGCGAAGGTTCAACGTATGCGACTCTCCATGGCTCTGGGCCAAGAACGCGTAAAGCCGTAGCGGGATTCATCGTTCCTGCTCCAACTTCAATATCATAAGGCTGCTGTACTACACAACCATGACGACTCCAGAAATTCTCGAGCCTGAAATATATCTCCTGAAAGTTCAAGTTATCGTAGCTCCTTTTACAAAAAATTATTTATGCGCTGCTAATTGTGCTCCGCCTGCCAAATACGGAATGGGGTTCACTTTAACATTATTGACGCGTACTTCAAAGTGTAAATGATCTCCTGTTGAGCGTCCTGTATTGCCCACATAAGCCAACACTTGACCTTGCATTATACGCTGTCCGGGTATAACTGCTACACTCAAGCAATGTGCGTAAAACGTCTGCAAGCCTCCGCCATGATCAAGCAAGACAAAATTTCCGTAACCTCTGAAGCCTAGTGTGCCATTATTTCCAGTACGTGCTACTACACCATTTCTAGCGGCTCTTATCGGAGTACCTGCTGGCATAGGAATATCAATACCTTCATGTTTGCGCTTGCCTCTAATTCCGAAATACGACGAGATTTTACCGTCAACTGGCCACAACATTTTTCCGTTGAGGTTCTTCTCAATGTTGAGTATAGGATTTCTGCGAGGCTGTGCGGTCATGTTGTAATAAGGCATGAGGTAATCTGGATTGCTTGCAAACGGGTTATCAAGGTCAGCAAGTGAAGGCCTTTTTGGTGTAGCGTTCTTAGGCAGTTCAACGACTTCAACTTTATCGCCGGAAATTATCAAACGCATTGGTCCTGTAGTTGGATCGCCATTAGGTGAAAGAACAATGATCGGATCTGCTAGACCTTGTACTGTTTGCTTATGCTTTGAGCTTGCGAGAATTTTATCGGGCTTGGGAGTTTCTTGCGGAATTTTTTGTTTTGGTTCTGGCATTGGCTCTGGTTCTGGTTCTAATTTTAATTTGGGCTCTGGGTCTGGTGTTGATGCTGGCTTAGGGGCTTCTAACATTTTGGTAAGCTCGTCGAGTTTTGCCTGTACGTCCTTATTCTCTGCTTCAATGGCTTTAATCTCTTTGACTTCTTCCCTAAAATTTAATTCTACAGGAGGCGTAACCGGTTTAGGTGTAGGTTTAGGCTTAGGCTTACTTTCGACTGCTCGTTTAGCTGCTGCGGCACTTGTTATGGGGATTAAAGCGTTTTGTTCACGATCCCACGCGCCCTTATGTTGCCAGATAGCTAATAAATCTGCATGGTTAGCCGGCAAATAAACTTTATGTCCTGTTTTAATATCTCCTGAAGAGCTTACGCTATTGGCCCACAATACGTCCTCAACAGTTACGTCATCAAGAGATGAACAATATTCTGCGAGTTCCTTGAAACCTATATCAACATCGTCACTAAACACGAATGTCTGCCATTTATCAGCATAACTCGTTGAAGCTATCGTTAATGTAAATATCAAACTTGCTATAAATTTCGTCCGTGCTCTCATAAAATCACACTCCTCTCAAACTCTCTCCGTTACGATTCTAAATCCTGCTTTGCCTAATTCCTGCTTAATTGCTACGATTTGTTCACTGTCCCTCGTCTCTAATGCTAATTTCAGGAAGCAAGAGTTAATGGCCATGTTCGTATCACCATGATCATAATAAACGGATACGACGTTTGCGCCACAGCTTGCGATAATTTCGGAAACCTGCTGCAATTGTCCAGGCTTGTCTACAAGTTCGATTGTGAGATTGACATTACGTCCAGTCATCATTAAGCCACGAGTTATAACGCGCGATAAAATGTTCACGTCGATATTTCCACCAGAAACTACACAAACGGTTTTCTTGTCCTCAATCGGGAGTTTATGGAACATAGCAGCCGCAACAGGTATTGACGCGATGGCGCACTGCATTGAGTGCTTCACAAGCAACAAAGCTAATCCATTCAGCGATACATTTGCTCTCGAAGGACTCGATTTAATCCTCAACAACATCGTAGCCGCCTGCGACGATCCCGAAGCGATAGACGCGAAACTCGCTATGCAGATCGGAAGCTTCTACGGCGGAGTTGCGATCACAGCTTCTGGCACGACAGCTGTACACGCTCTGAGCTATCCGCTGGGCGGAAAATATCATATCGCGCACGGAGTTTCCAACGCGATTTTGCTCGTTCCGGTGATGAAGTTCAATGAGCCTGAGATCCGTCCGTTGCTCGCGAAAGCTTACGATCGCTGCATGAAAGGCAACGCCGCGACAGAAGAGGCAAAGAGCAAAGCAGTCATCGACAAACTTGACGAGATAGTGAAGCATCTCGATATTCCGAAGAGCCTCAAAGAGTTCGGAGTACCAGAGAGCGATCTTGAGTCGCTGGTTGCGTCGGGAATGGAAGTTACAAGGCTTCTCGTGAACAACAGGCGCAAGGTAACGCCCGATGACGCGAGAAAGATTTATCTTGAAATCATGTAAAGGAGCAGAATTTCGATGAGCAAAGTAGAAATCAAGGGCATTATCCCCCCGATCCTCACGCCGATGAACGATGATGAGTCGATCAATGAGGCAGAGCTTCGCAATCACGTCAATCGAATGATCGATGCAGGTGTCAGCGGCGTTTTTGCGTTTGGAACGAACGGCGAAGCCTACGCCATGAGCCACAAAGAGAAAGTGCAGGTCTTGAAAGTCGTCGTAGATGAGACCAAAAAGCGCGTCCCCGTCTATGCCGGAACAGGCTGCGTAACCACGAAAGAGACCATCACGCTCAGCAAGGAAGCTGAAGACCTCGGCGCAGATGTCCTCTCGGTTATCGTTCCTTATTTTGCCGCCGCGTCGCAGGACGAACTTTACGATCACTACAAAGCAGTCGCGGAATCGGTCAAAATCCCTGTCGTGCTCTACAACATTCCCGCCAGAACAGGCAACGCCTTGGCTCCTGCTACAGTTGCGAAACTTGCCAAAGATGTCCCGAACATTCTCGGCGCAAAGGATTCAAGCGGCAACTTCGATAACATGAAACAGTATATCGAGCTTACATCGGACATCGGCAAAGATTTCAGCGTCCTATCGGGCAACGATTCCTTGATTCTGCCGGCTTTGATGTTCGGTGGAAAGGGCGGTATCGCAGGCTGTGCAAACGTCTTCCCGCGCACCATGGTAGAGATTTACGAGGCTTTCATCGCAGGAGATATTGAGCGCGCAAAGAAGGTTCAGGACAGCATCAGAATGTTCCGCAACTGCTTCAAATACGGCAACCCGAACACGCTCGTCAAACTCGCGGCAGGACTGCTTGGCAACCCCGTCGGACCGTGCAGAAGACCCTTCAGCAAAATCACGCCCGAAGGCATGGAAGCACTGAAGAAGACGCTCGAACTCTGCAAAGCGAACGGACTTCATTAATCAACGGGAGGTAATTTACCAATGAGCAAACCGATTTTAGGCATAAGCATGGGCGATCCTTTCGGCAACGGGCCGGAGATCACAGTCAAAGCTCTCGCGGACAAGACAGTTTATGACCGCTGCAAGCCGCTTGTTGTTGGCGATGTTACGAGCATGGAATATGCCGCGAAAGTTGCCAAGAAAGTAGATGGGATCGACATCAAGATCAATCCCGTCAAAGATGTTAAAGACGCTAAATTCGAGTTCGGGACGATTGATGTCTATGACATGGGCATAATCAAAGCCTCGGATATTCCCGGAAATCCTGACGATCCCAAACCTTTCGGCCTTGGAGCAACGAAACTCGGTGGCGAAGCGGCTTATCAGTACGTTGTGAAGGTCATTCACATGGCTCTCAACAAGGAAGTCGACGCGACGATCACAAACGCTCTCAGCAAGGAAGCCATCAACATGGCCGGGCATCACTATTCAGGCCACACGGAGATTTACGCCGATGAGACCAAAACCAAGAAATATGCAATGATGTTGGCTCACGAGGATCTGCGTGTTATCCACGTATCGACGCATGTATCTCTGAGAGAAGCGTGTGATAGAGTGAAGAAAGAGCGCGTTCTAGACTGCA
>CAJOGG010000106.1 GCA_905234205.1 uncultured Synergistales bacterium
AGTTGGCACGAGTCCAGGAGCTAGTGAACGAGTCGAAATAGATACAAGACACGTGGCATACACGTTGAACTCGTATTTACGTTCTGAGAATTTGACGCGCGATATACAAGTCTCGATTAATCAACGTGGTGTCGCAGTCTCAATCAGCGATCAATTTTTGTTCTTGCCGGGCCGAGCGGATTTACGTCCTGAAGGTCAAAGAGCTCTGTACAAGATTTCGGAATTGGTTCGTGACAGAGTGCCAGCAGCAGCAGTTGAAGGTCATACAGACTCGGGGATTCTTAACGGGGGAATTTATCGGGATAACTGGGGATTAAGTTCAATGAGAGCGGCCGCCGTTGCAAGTTACATGGAGAGAGCGGGAGGTTTCGATCCCACGAAATTGCAAGCAGTTGGCTACAGTTCAGCACAGCCGATAGTCCCAAATGATACACCAGAACATAGAGCGTTAAATCGTCGCGTTGAGATCGTATTCTTGTCGCAATATCCAAAACGTTAAGGGAGGAAGATTGATAATGAAATTTACAGCTTGTTACACGAAACTTGATGACGGCAAATATATGGGGAAGCTCCTTGACTGGAAAGGAGTAATTACTAATGAAATGGCGGAACTTTACAAAGATGATGACAGGAAAATTCCCTATACACAACTAGTCGTTGAACCAATGTATGTATCAGTTGCTCCTGAATGTTTACAACAGAATGTCTGCCAACGAAACTTGTAAAGACGCAGAACTGAAGCCTATATTTTAAGGGAGGATAACACATAAATGAAACGCATATTAATTTTCGCAATAGTAGGCCTCGTAATGTTCGGGGCAGGTTTTGGGGGAGGCTTGATTCTTGGCCGCACAATGGCTCCTAAAGACAACAACGAGATTGGCGCAGGTAGAGTTATTCAAAATCCAGGTCCCATTGTCTCAATTGGTCAATTCACAAGCAACTTGGCCGGCGCAGGACGACATGTTATTGACTGTACCTTATCGCTTGAACTTGTTGAGAAGGACGGAGCTGCCGCACTTGTACAAATGCCAGGCTGGATGAACAGAATCCGCAGTGAAATATTCATGTTAATGAAAGATAGAGTATATGATGATTTAACGAGTGCCGAGGGAGCGTTGCAATTAGCTGGAGATATTAAAAGATCGTTAAACAGAATGCTACCTGATGTTGGTGGAGAAGCCCCGATAGTAAATGTATTATTCGAGAGCATGATATTGCAATAGAGGCCTTGAACAATGCCTGATGTATTATCACAAGATGCTATTGATGCTTTAATGAAATCAATCTCGAGCGGTGCCAACATCGACGAGATAGCAGCTAAAGCCGACGAGTACGCAAAGCTCAAGATTTATGATTTCAAGCGTCCCGATAAGTTCAGCAAGGACCAGTTACGTGCAATCCAGATGATCCACGAATCATTTGCCCGTCAAATGACTACGGTATTATCGACTCTCATTCGCTCTATAGTTTCATCTGAGATAGCTTCAGTTGAACAATTAGCTTACGAAGAATTTGTGAATTACATGGTACAGCCAACGGTTATAGGTTTAATCGAAATGCACCCGTTTGAAGGCAGTATGCTCATGGAAATTAACCCGGCCTTGGTCTTCACGATTATTGACAGAATGCTTGGAGGACGAGGAACTTTTACCGGCACTGTTCGCGAACTCACTGACATTGAGAAAACTGTAATTGAACGTGTGATCATGCGTATACTAGAATTGCTTGAAGACAGTTGGAGCACTGTTGTAGACGTTCGATTTAGATTCGAGAGCATGGAGAGCAACCCGTTCTTTGTGCAAATTTGTTCACCTAGCGATATGGTGTTAGTCGTAATCATGAAGGTACGAGTTTCAGAAGCTGAAGGCATGGTTAGCTTGTGTTTCCCGTACTTTTTGATTGAGCCGATTATGGACAGGCTTTCGAGTCAGCAATGGTTCGCCTCAACGAGTCATAAGGGCGACGCAGAGATTAAAGGCTGGCTGAATAATTCCATGATGCAGGTGAAAATGCCTCTTGCTATGGAACTTGGCCACACTGTCTTATCACTCAATGACGTTTATGCGCTTCAACCTGGTGATGTTATCAAACTTGACGAGCTCAAAGACTCAGAGATAGACGTAAGAGTCGGTAATCAGGTTAGATTCAAAGCGCGTCCTGGAACTCTTAACGGTCACATGGCTGTAGAACTTACAAAAGTTTTGACACAGGAAATACCAATGTTACAAGCTGACAATAATAAAGAAAACTCAGAGAAAGGAGAGAAAACTCGTGGGAGATGATTTGTTAAGCCCTGATGAAATTAACGCGCTATTATCAGGTGGTGGAGATTTTGGTGACGTTGACGAAGTTTCAAGCCAGGACGCCGAACAATTAGCAAAGGTTGCCGATACATTCGCAAATTCCGAGAACAGCGTTATAAACATGTTGGCCGGCAAAAATGTTACAACTAACGTCGGCAGCACAGAAATATTAACTCAAGACGAATTTAGCGCAAAGTTTTCGGAGATACCGTTCTTATTCTCAAGCACTTTCGGAGGCATGGACGATTTACCGTTGGCACTCGTGGTGGATCAAAAGGGTGCTTTAATGCTTGCGGATTTCATGATGGGCGGAACTGGAGCCGAGGTCCCTGAACCTAGCGATATGTATTGGGGAGCTGCACAAGAAGGTTTGAGCCAAGTTGTTGGCAGTGCGTTTACGAGTTTGAGCGCTATGTTAGCTGGAAGAAGACTAATGCCGGAAAACACGAGCTCAGCTTTGGGGGAAGAAGGTTGGAGGGCGTTTTCACTTGAACCAGCCGACAAAAAAATCTGGGCAACTCCTGTAAGCGTAACTATAGAAGGCTTAAAGCCATTTAACATATGGACATGTTTGACACTTGATAATGCTTTAACGATTGCAGGCTATATGCGTGACGCACTTGAAGGCAAGAAGCCTCAACCTCAAGCATCGAATAATAATCCCATGGGAGGTGGAGGAGCAATGGGAGGAGGAAGACCCGCAGGCCCGGCAGTTGACGTAAGACCAGCAGCATTTCAACCATTAGGAGGTGGCGGAGGTGGTGGCGCGCCGAGTCCAATAGACTTAATCGCCGATATTCCTGTACGTGTTACTGTTGAGCTAGGCAAAGCTAGAAAGAGTGTATCGGAGATTTTAGCATTAACCGCTGGAGCCGTCGTTGAACTTGACAAAATGGCAGGAGAGCCTGTTGACATTCTTGTAAACGGAAAATTAATAGCTCATGGTGAAGTTGTAGTAATCGACGAAAATTTTGGTGTGCGTATCACGGACATAGTAGCAGGAGCAGCTAGAGCAGCCTCGTAAGTAATTTCAGTAATGCATCATAGACACTTGCGGCCTCTTCGGAAAAATTCGAGGAGGTCGTTTTTATTGCTGTATTCATGCTAAAATTACGTGTTTGTAGCAAAAATATCGAAAGGAGAAACGATTTATACTTATGCCAGAAGAATTATCAAGCGAGAATCTTAACACGACTCCACAAACAACAGACCGAATATTAGCGTTGCCGCTTGTGAATGAGATAAAAACCAGTTACCTAAATTATGCTATGAGCGTCATAATCGGCAGAGCTTTACCCGATGCTAGAGATGGCCTTAAACCTGTTCAACGCAGAGTGCTTTACGCAATGTCGGAGCTTGGCCTCAAACATAATACAGCTTACAAAAAATCTGCCCGTATCGTCGGCGAAACTATGGGTAAGTATCACCCTCACGGAGATAGCGCGATTTATGACACTATGGTGAGGCTTGCACAAAACTGGAATTTGCGTTATCCATTAGTTGATGGTCAAGGAAATTTTGGCTCAGTTGATGGTGATAGCCCCGCGGCCATGCGTTACACTGAAGCTAGATTGAGTTGGCTTGGTGAGTTGATGCTCGCGAACATAGACGAAGATACTATAGATTGGGGAAAAAATTTCGACGAGTCCCTCAAAGAACCCTTAACCCTCCCTTCAGTTCTGCCTAACCTGCTTGTGAATGGCTCAACGGGTATAGCTGTAGGTATGGCTACGAACGTCCCCCCGCATAATTTAGGAGAGGTCGCAAACGTTTTATGCTGGTTGATTGAGAACGAGATCGAGCCCGAAGACGCAGATATTAGAGACATATTACGATTTATGCCTGGCCCTGATTTCCCAACAGGTGGAGAAATTTTGGGCAACTCTGGAATCCTTGAAGCCTACACGACTGGACGAGGGAAAATATTAATTCGCGGTAAAATGCACGTAGAAGAGTCAAAGCGTGGTCGTAAAAGCGTCGTTATCACAGAAATTCCTTATGCCGTGAATAAATCTTTGTTGCTTGAAACAATGGTTCAGGCCGTTCAGGATAAAGACGTTGAGGGAGTTTCGGAAATGCGCGACGAGTCTGACAGGGACGGACTTAGAATCGTTGTTGAAGTTGCACGAGATTATGACCCGGAATTAATCATACGTCAGTTGTACAAGCACACTCAATTACAAACTACGTTCGGAGTTATAAATCTTGCACTCGTTGACAAGCACCCCGAGATTCTCACGATTAAGCAGTTGCTGGAAATTTATCTGAATTATCGTCGTGAAGTTGTCAGACGCAGAACCGAACACAGGCTCAAACAAGCTCAAGCTCGTGAACACGTAATTGAAGGTTTGAAGAAAGCTCTTGAGAATATAGAGTCAGTAATCAAGATTATACGTTCAAATAATTCGGCAGCCGAGGCAAAGTCAGCTCTACAATCAGAATTAGCCTTTACAGAAGTTCAGGCACAAGCGATTCTTGACATGAGGTTACAGCGATTGACAGGGCTTGAACGCAACAGACTCGACGAGGAACAGAATAAACTTTTAGGCGATATAGCGTCGTACAATCACATTTTGAGCGAAAAGAAAACTCTTGATGAAGTTATAAGCGCAGAGTTAAAGGACTTGGCCGGAAGGTTTGGAGATAAGAGACGTACACAGATAGTTGAAGAATATCAGGAAGTAACAAGGGAAGATTTCATTGCTGAAGAGGATATCGTTATCACACTCTCAAAAGATGGCTTAATCAAGCGTCAACCGTTGGAATTTTACAAGACTCAATCTAAAGGCGGCAAAGGTAGACGGGGCGCAGTTATTCACGAGGACGATAGCATAGAGATTTTGTGCGTAACTCATACTCATAAAAATTTATACTTCTTTACGAACTTGGGAAGGATTATGTCGCTTAAGGGCTTTGAGATTCCTGAAACTCACACCGGAAAAGGCAAACCTGTTTCAAAATTATTGCCCTTGCTTGAGAATGAACGCATAGTTAATATTGCTGGCGATGATGCTAAGGGTTGGAAGTATGCTTTCTTCATCACTAAATACGGCCAAGCTAAGAGAGTCGACGCTGAAGAACTGAAATATACAAACAGAGCCAAAATCGTTATGAAAATAATGGACGGCGACGAGATAGCACAAGTCAGATTAACGAACGGGAACAATG
>CAJOGG010000107.1 GCA_905234205.1 uncultured Synergistales bacterium
ACAGCTGTGTGAAATCCTAAGCGTGCCGCCTCTTTCAGTCTCATGTCTATTCTTGTTACTGGTCGAATTTCTCCGGCCAAGCCCACCTCTCCAAGCCAACATGTTCCGGATTGTAACGCTACGTTCTTCAAGGCTGAAGCTATCGCCGCACATGATGGCAAATCCGCGCTAGGATCTTGAAGGCTTAATCCTCCAGCAACGTTGATATATAAGTCGTGAGAGTTCGTGGAAATTTTGCAGCGTCGATCTATTACAGCCGTCAATAATTGAAAGCGATTTAATTCAATTCCTCGTGAAGTACGTCTCGGGTATGGAAAGATTGTCCGTGCTGCTAATGTTTGAATCTCCGCGGCTAATGGTGTGTTTCCTTCAAGTGCTATGGTCATTGCTACGCCAGGCACAACAGAGTCATCACGATTCCAGTAGAGTCCGCTCTTGTCAACAACAGGCCGTAAACCTTCCTCCAACATTTCGAATATTCCAAGCTCGTCAGTACTTCCATAACGATTCTTTACGGCACGCAGCATTCTGTACGATGAATAACCCTCGCCCGAAAAACTTAGCACCGTGTCAACCATATGTTCGAGCAGCATAGGCCCCGCGATTTTCCCGTCCTTTGTTATGTGACCAATCATCACGGCAGGAATATTTTTTTCACGCGCAACATCAATTACCCTTTGAGCCACCGCACGCACTTGAGTAACTGTTCCAGGCCAGCCAGACTCGTTTCCTGTACTCATTGCCTGAACACTATCGAGAACAAAGAAGGCGAATTTATTACCGTTGAGATTTTCCAAGGCGTCCTCAAGCTCTGAACCTGAATACAAGTACAAATTCTCGCAGGCCGTATTTATTCGTGAAGCTCTCATTGCGACTTGTGCGTCTGACTCTTCACCAGAGATATACAGAACGGGAGCATTATAATTTTTCGCAACACTCCCAGCAGCTTGTAACAGCAGAGTTGATTTCCCTATGCCTGGTTGACCTCCGATTAAGACAACTCCACCAGGAACCAATCCCCCTCCTAAAACGCGATCAAGTTCTTCAATTCCTGTTGCTATTCGTTCGGGCGGCTTAACGTCAAGTGCGCTTATTATGTTGACGCTAGTTTTGTGAGTTCTTGATTCAGACTTTGGAGTCTCAACGACAGCTTCGAGAGTCCCCCATGAATTACACGAGGGACATTTTCCGGTTTTTGTTGTCGTTACGTGCCCACATTCGGAGCAAATATATTTTGTGATTGTCTTGCTTGGCATTTTAGAAGTTACTCAAGAATAAATCCCAAATACTTTTCTTGACGTCCCAGTTTGATGACGTGTTTTGAGTCTTCCATGCTTTCTTTACGTGCAAAAAGTTGTTCCATTCGTAATACGGCGTTGACAAAATTACACCTGCGGGAGCGTCATATTGTTGCTCTGAATCTCTGTTGACCTCATACCAGAAAACCACGTCGGCTCTCCCTGATGCAAGTGCTGCGGTTCTGGCTCCTGCTTCAACGTTTACTAACTCAATATTCATTCGCAAAATATTTCCAACTTCAGCAAGTACTGCCGTGTTAAATCCCGCTGGTGTTCCGTCGGCCGCAATGAAGTCTATCGGAGGTAAATCTCCAGTGATGGCTATTTTGATTGTCTCTGCTCCGTCAAAGTGTTCAAATTTTACAGGCTCTGGATCGTTTCTAGGTAAGGCAATATAAACCCCTTCAAGGGCCGCTAATTTCCAGCTATCTCGCAAAATCGTAAGTGCCTCGTTAAATTTATCGCGCAAGGTTTCGCTGTCCTCCCTGAATCCAAACGCAAGCCCATAAGGATTCTTTGAGCGTAATAAAAGAGTTGACTCGTATTCGCTATTTTGATTCATCAGGTAATGTGCCGCAGCTTCAGGCAAAACCATTTGAGTAATCTCGCCCGCGTTCATTGCCATTTGCATAGCCGTAAGTGAATCGTAAAAGCGAACTATCACTTCCAAGTCCTCATTACGTGGTGCAAAAGTTTTCCGCCAACTCTCGCTAAATTCTTCCTCGGTCGTATTAAGCTTCGTCAAGAGTCCCAACTTGAGCACACGTCTTTCAGCCCCGTATGATACAGGTGAAGCAAGCAACGTTATCAATAGCAACGTGCATACTAACTTTTTCATGCTATATCCTCCTTAACAATTTACGAATGTGATTTTATTTCCGGCGTCTTTCAAGAACTTCATGAAGTCCTCATAGCTAAGCCATACTGTAGCAGTATTGATATTTGGGTGAAAACCTAACAAGGGTTGATTAACTATGCTCTCGTCCAACACAACTTCAACGTCATGATTTACGTTATTGATTAAACCGAACGGCGACACGGAGCCCTTTGTGAGCCCCAAGTGTTTCATGAGTCTTTCTTCTGAAGCAAAGCTTAAATGAGTGGCGTTAATTTGTTCCTGAAGCTTTTTTATGTCAGTGTGTTTAGCGCCATCGTGAATTACAAGATAGTGTTTTTTTCCGTTAGCATTCCTCAAAAATAAATTCACCGGCAACATTCCGCGCTTATTAATTCCAAATTTTATTACGTCCTCAATCGTAAAGGCTGCCTCATGTTCATCAAGTTCGTATTTTATTTCCAGTGAGTCAAGTTTGTTTAACACGTCTTGCATTTGTGAATCTCCCTTAATTTTACGTATGTGTAATAAAATATAGCAGACATTAAGATTTTGTGTAAAGGAGAAATATTTACGAATGCCTGAAGAACTTTTTAGCGCAGAAGAAAATGAAGTCGTGCGTCAGCGTAAGGAGAAATTATTGCGTCTGAAATCAGAAGAAGGCTATGACCCTTATGTGAACGAAACTTGGGACAGAGAAACGACGCTTGAGGAAATCCGCAGCAAGTTCGATTACCTTCAGCCAGAACAAGAAGCTAAAGAGAACGTCATCAAGACCGCCGGAAGAGTCATGACCATACGCAGACAGGGTAAAGCAACGTTTGCTGACTTGGCCGACGAGACTTCACGAATGCAATTATATTTCCAGCTTAATTCAGTTGGCGAGAAAGAGTACGACTTCTTGAAAAAGTGGGTTGACACTGGTGACTGGATTGGAATTGTTGGCTATCCTTGCAGAACAAGACGCGGAGAACTTACGATACTCGTAACTGAATACAAACTCTTAAGCAAAGCTATTCGCCCGCTCCCGGAGAAATGGCACGGACTCACAGATACAGAGATTCGTTATAGACAACGCTATTTGGATTTAATCGCTAATCCCGACAATCGCGAAGTCTTCAGAAAACGTTCAAAGATTATCACATCGTTCAGGGAGACTCTTGAAGCACATGGCACGCTTGAAGTTGAGACGCCTATTTTGTCAGTGTTGGCAGGTGGCGCAAACGCTAGACCGTTCAAAACTTTCCATAACGCCCTCGGAATTGATATGTATATGCGTATAGCCGTTGAGCTTTACTTGAAGCGCTTAGTCGTCGGAATGATGGGCAGAGTCTACGAGATCGGACGCAATTTCCGTAATGAAGGCATGGACCCAATGCACAACCCTGAATTTACTATGATGGAAGTATATTGGCCATATTGCAATTACGTTGACATGATGAACTTGGCCGAGGAATTAATACGAAACGCAGCAAAAGCCATAGGCACTCTCGAAATTGAATGGAACGGGACAAAGCTCGACCTCTCTAAACCTTTCAAGAAGATCACAATGCGTGAAGCCGTGAAAGAATATGCGGGAGTTGACTTTGACGCGATTAAATCCGACGAAGAAGCTAGAGCCATTGCACGCGATAAAGGCTTGGGGAATGAAATGACGGGGCACGAGAGCAAGTTCGCAGTGTTGAATCTCATGTTCGAAGCGTTCGGTGAGGAAAAATTAATTGAGCCTACATTCTTACTTGGCCACCCAACGGAAATTTCCCCGCTCTCAAAACGCGACCCCGAAAATCCAGATTACACTCACAGATTCGAGTTATTCATGTATGGTAAGGAAGTTGCTAATGCGTTCAGCGAGTTAAACGACCCAATCGACCAGCGCGAAAGATTCGAGGACCAGGCACGCAAAAAAGCTGAAGGAGACGACGAAGCACACGTATTTGACGAGGACTTCATCAACGCCATTGAAGCAGGCTTGCCACCCACTGGAGGAATGGGAATTGGTATGGACAGAATAGTAATGTTCTTGACTGGCGCGCGCTCAATCAGAGACGTAATCTTATTCCCGACTATGAGGCCAAAAGCGTAATTCACCATGGAAAATTTTTCTGCCCGGATCAATGAGCTTTACGAGTTAATAAAGTATCACGCCGGGCTTTATTACAATGACGATAACCCAGAAATTTCTGACGCTGAATATGACTCGCTCGTACGTGAACTCAATCAGCTTGAACAGGAACACCCGGAACTGGCCCGCAAAGATTTCTTGACGCATAACGTTGGAGGCCAAGTCAGCAATTTATTCGCAAAAGTTGAGCATGAAGTCCCTATGTTGTCGCTTGATAACGTGTTTGATTCTGATGAACTCACAAATTTTTTCACGCGCATAAATCGTACTCAAGGTTTCACTTGCGAAATGAAGATAGACGGCTTGGCAGTATCATTGATTTACGAGGACGGAATTTTTGTCAGGGGCGCAACTCGTGGCAATGGTCACACTGGCGAGGACGTTACAGCAAATTTGATGCTTGTAGATTCTTTTCCCAAAAAATTAATTAATGCTCCAGAAGGAAGAATCGAAGTGCGTGGAGAAGTCCTTATGAGTCACAAACGCTTCAACACTGTCAACAAAATCCGTGAAGAACGTGGGGAAACTCCTTTTGCTAATCCAAGAAACGCCGCCGCCGGAACTCTACGACAATCAGAGAAGAATAATCACGTGACAAAAGAACGTGGGCTTGATATATTCCTGTACTACCTCGTTGACGCTGAAAAATTCGGCATAACTCGACAACAAGACGCTTTAACATGGTTACGAGATAGAGGCTTGCCTGTTCAATCAGCTTGGGAGTACTGCGAAGATTTAGAGGTCGTAAAAAATTTCATAGCTCACTGGGAAAATGAACGCTACAAACTCGATTATGTTACTGATGGCGTAGTTATAAAGCTTGATGACCTGACTCAATGGCACAAGATCGGCGCAACTTCTCACGCTCCACGCTGGGCCGTAGCTTACAAGTATCCTCCTGAAGAAGCTCTCACGAAAATTCTCGAGATAAAAATTTCAGTCGGCCGTACAGGAATATTAACCCCCGTTGCGATTCTTGAACCAGTCAGACTCGCCGGGACTCAAGTTCAACGCGCAGGACTTCATAACGCTGACGAAATAGCCCGCAAAGATATAAGAGTTGGAGACGTTGTAAGAGTTCGTAAAGCCGCAGAAATTATCCCGGAAGTTATCGGAGTCGACATAAGCAAGAGAACAGGAGCTGAAGAAGTTGAGCTTGCAAAACTACAAAACGAAAAAGAT
>CAJOGG010000108.1 GCA_905234205.1 uncultured Synergistales bacterium
CAAGAGCTGTAGTATCCCGTTAATCTCACGTCCGTACAAAAGATTCTTCATTGCGTTCACCAACGGTATACCAGGAATCATTAATAGCGATATAGTTATCAAGACCACGGAAAGATTATCGCCTACCCCGAAATATACCAGGAATATCGCCGCAAACGTTGCTATCAACATCGTAAGAGCGTTAATCAGAATTACATCGAAGCCACTACGCTCAAACGCCTTCATCAAGAAATGCAACAACGCTGTAACGAGTGAAACAGGTATCAATGTAAATACGTTCCCGCCGAACATAAAGCACAAGCAACACATAGCGCTGATACGTCCTAAAAGAATCACACTATCGCTGTAGTTATGAACCTCCATAGCGCGTTCAAGCATCTTATCGAGTAATTTCGGGGTTGGGGTTATCTCTGCGACTTTGTAGGAAAGTTGATTCAAGCTCTTCAATCGCTCTAAATGAATGCCGGCCGCTGGAACAGTTACTTGCCTAGATGAGTAATTACCCTCTGAATCATAAGCACTCACAGAAAGATTCGTGCTCAACATAAATATGCTGACGTCCTTCAACTTATAGGCCCTGCAAATAAATTCGATAGCCAGTTGGACTCTTTCCAGGTTAGCCCCGCTGACTATCATTTGACGGCCTAAATTAACACAAAACGTTAATATCTCGTCTATATTTCTCATTCGTTATAACAATCCGTAATATTTCAATCTCGTTTCACATTCTTCACGGCCCATATGTTCGGCAACTTCGAATATTCCCGGGCTCACTTTCATTCCCGTTAATGCAAATCGTAATGGCATTGCGTAATCCTTCATCTTTGCGCCTTCCTGTGAACTCACCCAACTGCGAGCGATCTCCTCAAGCTTTTCATGTTTCCATTCAGGCGACTCGAATAAGGCTTTGAAGAAGGGTTTCAGTTTTTCCTTGTCGAGCCCTTCAGCGTTCCAACGCGCTTTAACTGGCTCAAACGATACGAAATAGTCCGAGAACTCCGCCATCTCTTTAGCTGTACGTCCACGACCGGCCATTAACGTCAACGAGTCGGCTAAATATTTATCACTATGCTTATCAACTTGCAGCCCCGCTTCAATCCAGAACGGCTTCACCATTGAGAGTCTTACCATAGGATCTAAAGCCTTCAAATGTTCCTGGTTAATGTAATTGAGTTTATCAAAATCGAATACCGCGGCTTTACGTGTAACCCGTGAGAGTTCGAATAACTCTGCAGCTTCAGGGCGTGTGAAAATTTCCTTATCGTCTCCAGCTGACCAACCTAACAGGGCCAAAAAATTGAACATTGAGTCCGGCATATAACCCATATCGCGATATTCATAAATACTAGTGGCTCCGTGACGCTTGCTTAACTTCTTCTTGTCTCGTCCCAAAATCATAGGCAAGTGGGCAAATTCCGGGACCTCCCAGCCTAATGCACGATAAAGCAAAATCTGTTTAGGAGTGTTGGAAATATGATCTTCGCCTCTGATTACGTGAGTGATTTTCATTGAATGATCGTCAACAACTACCGCGTAATTGTATGTGGGCATTCCGTCGCTCTTAATGATTACAATATCCTTGAGCTTATCAGAATCTTTCTCGCGGAGTCCGTCGCTCATAACGTCAATTTGTCCGTAAACTATATCTTTGAACGAAATATCTTGGCCTGGTTCAACTTTAAATATAATTGCTTCTCCGTCTCTGTACGCTTTACCTTCTGCAACCAATTTTTCCGCATAATCACGATAAATATCAAGGCGTTCAGATTGTCTATAAGGTCCATAATTTCCTCCGATGTCTGGCCCTTCGTCCCAATCGAGTCCAAGCCACACCATGCCCGACATGATAGTCTGCTCATATTCTTTTGTTGAACGTACTAGGTCAGTATCCTCAATACGTAGAATAAATTTTCCGTTGTTGTGTCGCGCCCATAGCCAGTTGAATAAAGCCGTATGTCCTCCACCAATATGCAACGCTCCTGTAGGACTTGGGGCAAATCTTACTCGTACATTGTCAGTTTTCTCTGTCATTAAATGTTTTTGCTCCTCCTTGTTAAATTATGCGTGAATTATACTCTATTCACTTCTCGTCCCAGTCAATTGACTCAAGTATCGATTCTAAATCTGGCTGCACAGTTTCGTCCTCAAAGCCAGTCATTGAAATAAGCAAATAATAATCGTCTGTGCCCGTCATTAATGCAATACTCTCAGAGCCTAAATTGTTCTTGAAGTTGAATGAGTAATCGCCGTCATCATCTTGTTCAAGATCAACGCCTTCACGTTCTATATAAAGCTTTTCAACTATGTCGCTAAACACACCTTCATTAATTTTGCCGAAGAATATTTCCATTGATGCCTTAGAACTGTCGGATTTCAAGAGTATAGTTTGCTCTTTCTGTTCTGCACTCCAACCGTTAGGGACATTCACAGAAACATTGTCAAATTTTTGAAGCTCTGCATAGCTGGATCGACATAACACGAACGATAATATCAAACACATGAAAATCTTACTGCTCATGACCTATCACCTCCGATATGATTATATAGCACAAAAAAGAGACCCAAAATATCATTACAAGTCTGTAAATGTTTAGTAGTAATCTTCCTGTTGATTTGAAACGTGAAAGAATTTCCGGAATTTTGTAATTTAAATCTTCGCTTAAAATTTTGCCAGTTAATCATTATCAAAAATTTTTGACGTTTACGCGTTACGTGTTAATATAAAAAAATCGTTGAAGGGAGATTCGATTCATTATGAAAAGTAAATTATTGGCGGTGTTGTTGCTTGTTTGTATGTTTGCGCTTGTTGGGACGGCTTGTGCTGATCATGATGGACGCTGGGTACGTGAAGAGGCTGCTAGAAGACAAATGACGCTAATAACTATAAATCAGGCCAGAGAAATCGCATCAAAAAGTTTCGCTTCAGGTAATGTCAGGATCAAGGAAATTGAGTTGGAAAACGAAGCTGACGATTACCCGAATGATATTCACTTTAGACCTACATACCAGATTGAATTAGTTCATAACGGTATTGAATACGACGTTGACATTGACGCAGCAACAGGAGAAGTTCTCAAGTTAAAACGCGACGATTAATTCACTTCTTGTATGTTCCTGGTACAAACAACAATAAAACAGCAAAAAGTTCCAACCTTCCAGCTAGCATACAGAACGAGAACAACCACTTGACAATCCCCGGAAGCCACTCGAAATTTTCCACTGGGCCAAGAGCGTTTAATCCGGGGCCTACATTGCTTAGACAAGTCAATACTCCAGTAAACGCCGTCAATAAATCAACTCCAAAGCCTGTTGTTATTAAAGTAGCTGCACCAAGAATTAACATGTACAGGACGAAAAATGCAGCTGCTGAGTCCATTGTGTTACGAGTTATTGGTTTGCCGTTCATTCTAGCAGTTATTACCGCACGAGGGTGCAGAAGCCTCCATATCTCTGCCCTTAACTGTTTGCCTATAATTTGAAAGCGCGAAACCTTACAGCCTCCACCCGTTGAACCTCCCGAAGCTCCCATGAACATCAACAGCACGAACAAAAATTTTGTGAACTCCGGCCATAAGTTATAATCCTCAACGATAAAACCGGTAGTAGTCATTACGCTGACGACGTGAAAAAATGTTCTTCGTAACGTGTGTTCAATTCCTTGAAACATTCCCGAAAAATATAACGCAACAGACATAGCAAGAGCCGCAAAAATTGTAATGCCTAAATAAGCTCGAAACTCTTCATCAACTACGAAATCATGAAACTTCTTCTGAAGCAGCAGGAAATACAGCGAGAAATTAACACCCGAGGCAAACATGAAAATTATTATCACCCACTGAATATAAGGACTTGTGAAGTATGCAATTGAGTTATTCTTTGTTGAGAAACCTCCGGTTGCTATCGTCGAGCATGAATGCGCAAACGCGTCAAATAAACTCATTCCGCCGAGAGCTAATAAAACTGTCTCGAACAGAGTCAAAAATACATACACGCTCCATAATCTAATTGCCGTCTGATGCAGACGAGGAGTAACTTTTTCGGCTGTAACTCCTGGGACTTCTGCCTTGTACATTTCCATACCTGACACTCCCAAGAAAGGCAACACTGCTAAACTCAAGACTATAATTCCCATTCCCCCCATCCAGTGAGTCAGGGAACGCCACAATAATATTCCGCGTGGCAATGCTTCTATATCGCTGAAAATCGTTGCGCCTGTAGTCGTAAAGCCTGACATAGTTTCAAAGAATGCGTCTGTGTAAGTATGTGTTGCGCCTGATAACCAATGAGGTAACGCCCCAAGAAAGGAAGCTACCAACCATGAAAAACCAGTTACTCCTACTCCTTCGCGAATCCCCATTGAAAGTTTCTGTTTTCTGTCAGAGTTAGCAGCAAATACTATGCTCATGAAAATTCCGGCCAACATAGAAAGTGCAAACGCGCTTATATCTCTGGTACCGTCGTAGAGAGCTATACACAACGAAGGCAGCATTGCGAACGATACAACCAGACAAATTAATGACATCACGCGAAAAACTGTTTTAATCTTCATGTTTGACACTCTCACTAAATAACTTCGCTGTTTCAGGCATCATTGAAGTAAGCGCAAACAATATAACATGATCTCCGGCTAATAATTTCGTTGCTCCTGTCGGCACTAAAACTTTCTCGCCTCGTCCTAATAAAGCTACTACAGCACCCTTCTTCAACTTTATCTGTGCTAGAGTTTTCCCGATTAATTCATTATGCTCGGACATGACCACTTCAAGCATTTCAGCGTTGATTCGTTCAATGATTGAGAAAGCGCGGGTGTGTCTTGGATAATGAACTACACGAAGAATAAGGCTTGCTAATGCTTCATTAGGATCAACAATTACATCTACTGGTATAGCCTTTGTGAGTTCCTGATAGTCCTTGCGCTTAACGATCGCTATAGTTTTCTTGGCTCCCATTTGCTTGGCCATAGCGGAGTAAATCAAATTTAGCTCGTCAGAGTCAGTTGCACATACATAGCCATCAGCGTCTTCTATTCCTTCTTCTGTTAGAACTTTCCTGTCAATTCCATCACAGTTCAAGATTAAAGCTTCGCCCAACTCTTCTGATAATTTTGCACATTTTTCTGGGTCCTTTTCAATTAGACGCAAGCTGACGTTACCAAAATCTTTTCTTACGGCTTGAGCAATTTGTGTACCTAGTTTGCCGCCTCCAACGATGAATAACTTACGCAATGAACGAGATTTTCTTATATCAGGTTGGAAAATTTGCTGCAATAAATCCGCGCTTTGTCTGTAAGTAACAACGTAACACACATCATTAGCCCTTAACACAGTGAAACCGTTAGGAACTCCTGCTTCTCCGTCCTCATGTTCGACGTGCACGAATACAGCTATTAAG
>CAJOGG010000109.1:0-6522 GCA_905234205.1 uncultured Synergistales bacterium
CTGTTTGTATCCATTGCCAACAACGAAGCTTCAGTAGCTATTAACGGTGCTGTGAGTGCGCCTGCTAGTCGTGAGATCGAAGCAACTTTGTAAATCCCGACGGCCAACAAAATATTTATGACCACGAAAATTATATTGACGCGTGAATTTGTGTTAAGCCCCATTCTCACGAGATAGCAGTATAACGACAAAATCAACATAGCCGACAAAGCCCATGCCGTGAAAATGTTCGTATGAAGGTTAGCGTTCGCAAATACAGGTTCGGGCCAAGCAAGATTGAATCCATGTTCCCTTAAGCCTTCACCAAGCAATCTGACCTCTTCAGCAAAATCAGCGAATAAAAAGTTTGACGTGTTAGGCGGAGCAGTTCGTAATAATAAAAATCTCACAGAACGTTCAACAGCAGCACGAATTAATCTATCACGTAAGGCAGCACGCGAAATTCTCCTGGCCGTCATTTCTTCGTTAGTAACGCTGTGTAATGGCATTAAGTACGGGGCAACTTGTGCATTTAATTGAGGCTCACCAACTTGTCGGGAAAACTCTACAGCAGCAACAGGGATCTTGAACTCTTTGGCAACGTTTGCTAACTTGCTTACGTCAGGATAACCTGAAACATATTCGCCGCTGGGAGTGAATAAATCAACGTGATATTTCTCGTGAACTTTTCGCAACATAACCGACGCCCTATCAGATAAATGACCAGGAGAAGGCGCAGGCCTGTAGAAAATTTTCAATCCGGCTTTCTTAGCAGCTTCGAGTCCGTCAATATCTGGCAACATTCCGGAGTTTTTGAGCATGTTTGAGGGCATTGTGAGGAGTACGGGGCCGACTCTATCATCAGAGAGAGCAAAGCGAGTTCGCAGCCATTCATTCAATAATTCTTTGTGAGGACTCAGCGGTAAAATTGAAATTGTTGTCCCTTCGGTGCCTCGTTCAGGGTCTTTCGTGGTCTTCATTTCAGCTTGGCCGACTCCATGATCGATATTATCGCCGGTTAATTCGCTCACCATTAAGCCAGTTACGCCATTACGAATCAGAATCGCTATGGCCTCATCAACTGTTAAACCGGAATTTTTTGCAAGGGTAGAAATTTCTCTATAGTCAGATAAGATCGCTACGTTGTTGTTAGATTTCTCAAGCTGGACTCGCGGCCACAACCCATAACAAGCACACGCAAGCACAGCAATAAATATTAAGAGTCTGAAAAATTTTCGTGTTGTAAACAAATTGAAATCCCCTCCGAGAATATTTTGTGTAAGATTCTAGCCTCAAAGGGGACGAGTGTAAATTATTTACGCTTTCTGAAAGTTACCATTGACACCAATAACAGCCCAAAGACGCTGAAACCGGAGTTACAACCACCGCCACCGCCGCCTCCTGATGAAGGTGTGAGGTTAGTCGTTGTTTCCTCATCAGATTCTCCGGACGCTAAGAATTTCACTGTAACGTCCATCAATTCATCGTCCTTATAGCCAATATTATATTTGTACGTGAACGATGAAGGTTTTTCGTCAAAGTATAGAGCTGATGGCTCGACCTCTTTATCAGAGATTGATACTTCAATTTCATTACCACTTTCATCAAAGGCTTTTACGTCTGATATTAGAGACACTTGCAGAGAACTTAGCAATAAGCTTGAGAAATCAAATGTATACCCATATTCGTCTTCACTTAATGCGTCAGTTGAAACTGTCTGTGGCGAATATCTTGGCATGGAAATTTCCGGATTACTGGTTACGTCAAGAGTTGCAAGCCTATTGTTTTCTGCCCATAAATATTTAAGCTTGGTGTTATTCTCAATGTTAAGTTCTTGGAGCTTGTTATTGTTACAGTAAAGTTGTGTGAGGGAAGTACAGCCGCTTACGTCCAGAGTCTGTAACTTGTTGTTATAGCAGTCGAGTTTTGTCAACGTGGTATTGTTTCCAAGTATCAGACTTGTTAGTGAATTATCATGACATAGTAAGGAATCCAGTGATGTATTTTGACTTACATCGAGTGTAGTAATATTTTTGCCATAACAATCAAGTTCCGTCAACGCCGTAAGATATTCAATGCCTTTTAATGTCTCCATAGCCGTACTTGCTAACGTCAAATCTAGCTCCGTTATGCTGGCTATCTCTTCGTCGCTCAAATGTCTGTCGCCGTCTTTATCGAATTTCGTAGTAGCTATGAAGTTACGAAAATTGCTATCAGGAAATGTAGTGCTATCAATCGTAACTGCTGCCCATGCAGAACTACCCATGGATAAACTTACGCACAAGATTAGCGCTAAAAACTTTTTGTTCATGAACAATTCCCCCTTACTCAAATTACGCGTTCATTATAGCAATAGCTCATGTAATTGCGTTGCTTTGAGTTCAACGTCGGCAAAACATCTCCCAACTTTACCTTCAGCAGCTTTGAGTCTCGTTATAATTTTTATGTCAGAGTTCTTCGAGTGATCTCGCAAAATTTTTCGTCCTGTCTCGTTAAAAGCAAGCACCCTTGTATATGGAAGTCCTGAACGTAAAGCACCGATCATTTCCCAACGATCAAGCCCAAGCAAAATATATACAAGCCGTCGCCTAATATGTGCCCTGGTGTATCTCGCACAAACACAACGCCCGATAAAATCATTCAAGCTCGTGGATTTATGCCAATGTTTTAGAAATAAATTCTCGATACCTTCGTCAATGCCGTAAATTTTTCGCAAGTCTTCTGGTTTGCTCCTGATGAATATACTTTTTAGAAATGGCCATAAATTTTTCTCGTCGACTCGATTAACTAAAAGCTCTCGTGAATATTCCGGCAACATGTTCACGTTTTCGCTAAAGTTTTCGCGTATAAGTTTGCTGCTGTAATTGCCCTCACGTTTCATTGCTATAGTTTTGAGTTTGTAATCGTGCCTACGAATCTCGAGCATATACGACAAAGCTAACATGTTGTTGGGTTTAGTGATAAATTCCAGTGTTCCTGGCATTAATTTTTCCAGCGCTATCGAATGTGCCTTTGCAAACGATGCCCCCGAGTCTAATTCGCGTTTGAGAAAATTTTTGTAGTCGTGATTTTCATGAAGCAAGATATTTATGAGCGGCTCTACACTGTAATTCACGTCCTCCATTCCAAAAGCTATGTGCGTGATAAATTTCAATCGTCCTAGAATCTCAACAGCTCCTCTTGCGAAATCTTGGCCTGCTGAACATGAATATATAAACGGTAATTCGAGAACTAAATCAGCCCCAGCCTTGATAGCCACACTAGCGCGTGTGAACTCGTCAACTATTGCCGGCGATCCTCGTTGCGTGAAGTTCGATGACATTAATACAACACAAGCCCCCGAACTTGTTAAGAAATTTCGAGAGCCTGCTATTAATCTTTCGTGACCTTTATGTAACGGGTTAAACTCTGCGATTATTCCCGTGATGTTCATGCTAGAAGAGTTGTAAAGATAACACCACCATTAACGCTCCCAAGGCAAGGCAATAAATTCCGAAATACGGCCATTTCTCGTTGAGCACAAGTTTACGCATTATCCCCAATGCGGCCAAGCCCAACACGAATGCAGCCAAGCAAGCCCACACGTAACCCTCTGGTAGGAACGCAGCTTCACCAGTCTTCAAGAATTTCAGAGCCTCAAGCAAATTTGCGCCAACTATTGCAGGGATTGAGATCAAGAATGAAAATCTGAACGCTTCTTTCACTTCTAAACCCATGAACAAACACGCCGCTATTGTCATTCCTGAACGTGATACGCCGGGCAAAACTGCTATGCCTTGTGCAATTCCTACAACAACAGCAATTTTTAGTAACGAGTGATTCTTATCATTGCCCGAAATTATCGGAACACAACCTAAAACTATCGCCGTAAAGATTAATCCGAAGCCAACGTAAAGCGGAGAACTTGACATAATCTCGACGACACCTCTTAATGGAAGGCCGATTATTCCAGTCAAGAACGTTGCTATGAGGATCGCCCAACCATATTCCCAACCGAAATTTTTTTTACCGAACCAACCGCCGAACCACTCAATTAGCACTTGAATAATTTCACGCCTGAAGTAAATCAATGACGCTAAAACCGTGGCAAAGTGTAACAGCAAATCAAACGCTACGAGATTTTCATTTCCAAGCCCGAAGAAATATTGCAGCAAAGCTAAATGTCCTGAACTGCTTACGGGTAGAAATTCACAAAGCCCTTGAATTACTCCTAATGTAATACTCTCTAACACGCTTTCACTTCCTTAAAAAAAGTCTTTCTCAAAATTTGTAGTGTCATCATAACGAGAACGCTTCATCGAAATAACTGGCAATATCACAGCAAACGAAGAATTACGCTTTCTCAACACGTCCCTAACTCTAGCCTTCAAAACTTTCTTGAGACTCTCAACATTTGCGCGTTTGCCTGCTTGTTCGTTGATTGCATGTTCTGACGCGGCGTATAACTCGTTGAAGACTCCTTTGGCATCGTCAGTAATAAATACTCCTTGAGTCTCAATTGCAACAGGTGCTAATAAATTTCCTTGGTCGTCAATGGCTGCTGCAACAATCAACACTCCGTCCTCTGCTATCTCCCTGCGTTCTTTGAGTACATCGCTTTTAATGCTTCCGGCGGCGTTTCCATCAACTATAACTGCTCCGGCTTGGACGTGCCCATGCTTCTTAGGAGGAAAGTTCTTTGTGAAGGTCAATATGTCTCCATTCGTGAGCAGGAATATATTTCGCGGAGATATTCCGACTTCTTGGGCCAATTGAGAATGTCTGACCATGTGCTTATATTCGCCGTGGATAGGTAGAAAATATTGCGGTCTTACGAGATTCAACATGATCTTGAGTTCTTCTGCGCTTGCGTGCCCTGATACGTGAGTTTGTCTTTCCCTTTCGTAAACAACTTCACAGCCTTGTGCAAATAATCTATTTATCGTATTGTTGACGAGCTTTTCATTTCCAGGAATTACCGACGCTAACAAGAATACTACGTCATGTTCTCCTAAAGAGATTGATTTATTCTCGCCTCTGCTCATCGTTACAAGCCCCGAAAATGGTTCGCCTTGACTTCCTGTCGTTACGATTACAAGCTGATTATCTGAATATTTCCATATGTCATCAATCGAGATTATTATCTTGCTGTCAATTTTCAAGTAGCCTGTTTCGCGAGCTAACTCTACATTCCTGATCATGCTGCGGCCAAGAAATGCTATTTTCCTATTAAAACGTGCGCTTACGTCAGCAACCTGTTGAATCCTGTGAACGTTACTTGCAAAAGATGAAATTATGATTCGCTTAGTCCTATAAGTCCTGTATAAAACGTCAAGGGTTCTGGCTATGATTCTCTCGCTAGGTGTAAAGCCCGCGCGCTCTGCATTTGTTGAATCCGAACACAGCAGCATAACTCCTTTGTCCCCTTCTTCGATCAGTAACTCGTCCATCTACAGGCGTGCTATCAAGCTTGAAATCCCCAGTGTGAACGACTCTTCCCAAAGGTGTATCAATCGACAAAGCTACTCCATCAGGAATCGAATGTGCAACAGCTATAAATCTCACAGTGAACGATCCAATTTTGACTATATCGCCAGCTCTTATCTCGAAAAATTTCGGCCTATATCCCGGTAAATCGTCCTGCAGTTTGTTCTTGATTAAGCCTAATGTTAATTGTGTTCCGTATAAAGGCACATCGAGTCGCGGTAAAACGTAAGGCAACCCGCCAACATGATCTTCATGACCATGAGTGATAATTATCGCGAGAATTTTGTCTTTGTTGGCTTCAAGATACGAAATGTCCGGTACACTGTAATCAATCCCGGGTAATTCGCTGTCTGGAAATTTCAAGCCGCTATCTATAACGATAATCTCATCATCGTATTCAAGAACGTACATGTTTTTCCCGATCTCGCCAAGGCCTCCAAGCGCGATAAAGTTCAAGTGTTCGGAACTCATGCTTCTCTTCCGTCTCAAATTATTTAATCCTCCAATCTGTCAAAGAGTTCGAAATTGTTGTGTTACTAGAATAATAAATCCCCTTGATAAATTTTTCCAGTTTTGCTATTTTTGCCGGGCGTGAAAACTTTCACTTCAACAAATGCGCTTCTCCCGTCCTCATCAGCCACGCTAATAACGTGTTCGCCGTCGGGTACATCATGAAAGAACGTGCTATCAGCTTTTGACGCGCCTATAAATTTTCCGTCTAAGTACCACCATACGCGATTAACTGCGCCTTCAACTTTCATTGGGATCTTGCGTTCGTTGTCGAATGGAGCAAGGAAGTACGAGGCCCCGGGAATTGGTGAAATTATCTTCAACGCTGAAGGAAGTTTTACGGTAGCTTTTGAATTAAAAGCCGCTGGAAGATTCACAACGCTTTGCCCGGATTTTATCGTGTGCATATCACAAGGTAGAGTCTTTGTTACGTCATTAATAGCCCATTCGGATTTAGTAGCAGGACATAAAGCTGTGGGAGGTTTTCCCGATAAAGTACAGACCTTTCGCAAGATCAAATTTTCCGGTTTATCGTACCAAGTTGATTTAGGAGAGAGCACGCGCAGA
>CAJOGG010000109.1:6534-8675 GCA_905234205.1 uncultured Synergistales bacterium
CACCAATTAAACCTTCCCATGAAGTCCCGTCAGGTCGTCCGGCCCAAACTACAACGGTGTAATCTGGAGTCCAAGCCCCCGCCCAAGCATCACGCAAACCGTATGAAGTCCCAGTCTTTAATGCGACTTGCCAACGTTTACCAAGAGTCCCGCGCGCAAATAACGATAACGCCCCTTTGTGAATCAATATATCGCTGATTAAATAACATGCTTCAGGACTTGCAACGCGTTCGGAAAAATCTTGAGAGTCCTTCAAAATTTTCAGTGGCCTGTGAATCCCAAGTGAAGCTATCGTGCAAAACGCCTCTAACTCTTCTAGAACTGTAACGTCGCAGCCTCCTAATATCAAGCTATCCCCGTAATAATTCGCGCTCTGTGATAAATGCCTCAGGCCTACTTCACGCATAAGGCTTAAAACTCTATCCGGGCCAGTGGCTCGTAAGACTCTAACTGCAGGAGCATTCAATGACTCTGACAAAGCTACTCGTGCAGTAACTGCGCCCCTATATTGCAAGTCGAAATTTCGTGGGGCACGTCCTGAAAATGCCATTGAGGTATCAGCAAGCAAAGTTGAAGGCGTTAAATCTCCGTCATCAATCGCGCGTAAATAAGCAAAAGGTTTCAGAGTCGATCCAGGTGAACGCAAAGACCTCCCGCAATCTACCCAATTATCGTAATTGAATCTCGCATTGCCTACCCATGCAACTAAACTAGCAGTCTTATTATCAACAACGCCTGCCGCCAAAGTTACATCATTGGGAAATTCTTGTAACGCCTGACGCAAAATCGCTTCAAGTTTCGTTTGTGCTTCTATGTCAAGTGTAGTATCAAAACGTCGTGGGATTTCTGGATTCTGATTCAAAATTAACTCTGTGTAATGATAAGCTCGTGAAGGTAACTCGAATTTTTTTCTCGGCAAGTCCTCAAGATAAGCGCGTTGTGCCTCGTCGTGAGTGAAAATTTTTTTGCGCTCCATTAAGGCTATAATGTCGTTACGTCGTTTCATTGCGGCTTTGGGTTTTGTGTCAGGACGATATAACGTCGGGCCTTTGAGCATTCCTATTAACAAACAAGCTTCACCAGGAGAAATTTGTGAGGCCGATTTACCGAAATATATAAGGCTTGCGGCCTGTACCCCCCTGATGTTTCCTCCGAATGGTGCCAAGTTCAAATAGCTTTCCAGAATTTGAGATTTTGAGATTTCACGCTCCAGCTTCATCGCCATTATGAACTCGCGAATTTTAGTCTTGAATGTTCGTTTGCGCCCCTCACGTTCAGAAATAGCAAGGCGAATAACCTGACTCGTTATAGTTGATGCTCCTGACACTACACGCCGTCTTGTAATATCTTGGGTCATCGCTCGTAACATTGCAAGGAAATCTATCCCGTGATGAGAATAAAATCTCCCGTCCTCAGCATTAACCGCCACCAACGGAAGCCATTTTCCCATTTCGTCAAGGGGGATCGGAATTTGCCATTCTGAAGCTGGAGAGAGTTTTACGTGAAATAATTTCCCGGACGTGTCATAAAACGCAGGAGACGCAATAATCTTTACAACTCGTTCGGGATTTATATCAATGCTAAACCATAAAGCAGCCACTGTTATTATAATGACTGCCGGAAAAATTTTACTTAAGCGCGATAATATCAAGAGTGTAACCTGCTACGTTGTTGCTGTGGTCGCCAATGCGTTCAAGGTTGCTCAATAACGTGATGAAGTTGATGCCCTTCTCTGGATCACATTCGCCCCTGTTGAGCCTGTCAATATGTGCTTGACGATATTTGCGTTCCTGTTTGTCGATCTTCTTCTCAAAGTCATTGATTACCATGTAAGCTAATTCAGCACTCTCAACCCTGATTGAGTTCATCGCCATATCAAAAGATTTATTGGTTGTCTCGAACATATCGCGGAATTCATTGACAGCATCAGCCGACAAATAATTATCCATTGCGTCACAACGTTCAATCAAGTTTTCGCAGCGATCGCCGATTCTCTCAAGGTCAAGTGAAGCATTTACATAGCTCCCTAAAACCGTTGAAACCTGATCGGAAACACCCTTTTGCCAAATTTCTGACGAGTATTCTGAAATCGCTCGGGTTATCTTGTTCACGCTCTCTTCGTAATTGTCAAAGCGTTTGCG
>CAJOGG010000109.1:8758-12254 GCA_905234205.1 uncultured Synergistales bacterium
TTAACTGCTTCAACTGCCGAGGCTGTGGAAACGTTTATGAGTGTAGGATCAAGATACATAACGTCTTCAGGTCTGTCTTCAGGACGTAAAGGAATAAGCGTGCTAATCAATTTCACCAGCAAGTTCACGAACGGGAAGAATATTATCGTGTTGAGTACGTTGAAAATCGTGTGAGCGTTTGCGATCTGTCTGCCTATATCCGTGCTAGTCATTAGAATTAATTGCTTGTAAAGCGGGAATGCTAACATGAATATAATCGTGCCTATTAAGTTGAAGAGTACGTGAGCCGCCGCCGCCTGCTTAGCCGGACGTGAAGCACCCATAGCAACTACAACAGCGGTTATGGTCGTTCCTAAGTTATCGCCGAGTATAATCGGTACAGCCGCATCAAGATTTATCAAGCCCAGCCCCGCAAGAGCCATCGTTAAGCCTATTGTCGCAGCACTAGACTGAATTATTATTGTGAGGATCATTCCGGCCAAGACTCCTGTTATAGGATTCTTGCTCAAGAATAACAACATGTCCTTATGCTCTGAAATAATTGTCGCAGCTCCCTTGATAGTACGCATTCCCATGAACAACAGGCCAAGTCCTATAATGCCGCTTGCTAAATACTTCAACTGTTTCTTCTTCGCAAGCATAGATATCACAAAACCTATGGCTATAAGTGGCAACGCAAAAGATTCAACATCGAATGCTATGATCTGGGCAGTTACTGTGGTTCCAATATTTGCTCCCATTATTATTCCTACAGCTTGATTAAGAGTAAGCAGACCATTATTTACAAAGCTTACAGTCATAACGGTTGTGCCTGCGCTTGATTGAATTAGGACAGTAACGAGAATACCAACGAAAATTCCGCGTAAAGGAGTCTTTGTAACAGTGCCTATTAATTGGCGCATCTTGTCTCCTGCGATGAACTGCAACGCCTCACTCATTAGCCTAATACCATAGAGAAGCAGAGCAACTCCTCCCGCAATGTTGAAGAAAGAAGTTAGATTCATGTGCAATAAATCCTCCTGTGAATAATGAAAATTTTCTTGTAATGAGTATATCAGACGGCTAAAACGTTTGTTCTCATTGTTTGTCTTGCTATCTAGTTTTTTTCATGTGCTATCATTCTCATAAATTATTGAAAGGACTTTAACTTTATACATGAATCAAAGTATTAAATCGGAACTGGAAGAACTGCACGCTTTAACACAGGCAATGCAGGACAGCCTTTGACTTACCGGTATTAACGCGACGCGCTAAAGAGCTTACAGCCATAACCTCACAGCCGGATTTTTGGACTTCACAAGGCCATGAAGACACACTACGAGAACTTGCCGATATAAATTCACGTCTTGACACTCTCAAGAACATGGAGTCAGAGTATGAGGACTTGGCCGCCCTGGAGGAATTATTGCGCGATACTGAAGACGCTGAACTCGAAGCAGAATTTTTCGCGCGCTCAAAAACTTTGAGACAGGAACTTGAACACGCTAGCTTATTGTTGTTGCTCAATGAACCTTATGATAATTCCAACGCTATCTTAATGGTACACGCCGGATCCGGAGGCCTTGACTCTCAAGATTGGGCGGGAATGTTGCTGCGAATGTATCTGCGTTATTGTGAGCGTGAGGGATTCAAAGCAAACGTTATCGAAGCAATCACTGACGAAGGCGACGGAATAAAAAGTGCTACTGTTATGATAAGCGGCTCACATGTTTATGGATTCCTGAAAGCTGAAAGAGGAGTTCATAGACTCGTGAGAATTTCCCCGTTCGATTCTGCTCATAGAAGGCACACGAGTTTTGCAAGCGTTTTAGTATCTCCAGAATTTAGCGATGATGTTGATATTGAGATCAAGCCAGAAGATTTGAAGGTTGATACTTTCAGAGCAAGCGGTGCAGGTGGTCAATACGTCAACAGAACAGACTCGGCCGTGAGAATTACTCATATACCCTCCGGAATCGTTGTAACTTGTCAGAATGAACGCAGCCAATTAATGAACAGACAAACAGCTATGCACGTTTTGAAGAGCAGATTGTACGAGCTTGCTTTGCAGGAACGAGAGGACCAATTACGTGGGATCGTTGGCGAGAAAAAAGAATCAACATGGGGAAGTCAAATTAGATCTTATGTGTTGCACCCTTACACAATGGTAAAGGATCACAGGACAAATTACGAGGCCGGAAACATTCAAGCAGTTTTGGACGGTGATATAAACAACTTCATCATGGAATATTTACGACAGAAGGCTAAAGGAAATGTTTAAGAAAATTTTTGTGGCGTTGATGCTGCTATTAATGCTTGCGAGTTTGTCGCTAGCTTTTACTCCTTCACAGCCTGTTATGCCTTTACTAGAGATTAAACCCGGAATGAATGGCCATATGTTGACCGTGATAAAAGGCCTTGATCCAGAGAAATTGCCCGTAAGAATTTTAAGCGTTATCCCTGGAAAACCGTTTGACATGATTTTAGTGAAGCTTATGGGAAAATATAAACTTGCTCAAGGAATGTCAGGCTCACCTGTTTACGTGAATAATAAATTAATCGGCGCGGTTAGAAGCGGTTGGGAAAATAGCGATCAAACTTTAGCAATGGTTATCCCTATTGAAGCAATGTGTAACACTCTGAAGACTCACGACGCGAATTTATTATCATATGCGACAGTTTCAGGAATTAAGCCTAGTTCGTTGTCCAGACTAAGCAAAACTCTTGGCCTAAATCTTTCTCAAGGTGCGTTAAGCTCTAACAATCTAGAAATAAGCAGCGATAAATTCAAGCCCGGGGACGCCGTAGCCGCTTTGTTGGTGTGGGGAGATGTTGAGCTCTCAGCAGTAGGAACAGTAACGGCAACTTCAACGAACGGAAAATTTTTAGCCTTTGGTCATGAGTTTCTTGACAGGGGCCAAGTAAATTATCCAAGCGCACGAGCTTTCATTCACGATACGATCAACAGCTCCGAATTTCCATTTAAGTTAGCTACACCGTTGTATATCAATGGCGTTATTAATCAGGATCGCGAGGTCGCAATAGCCGGTCAAGCTGGAATTTTCCCCACGTTTATTCCTGTTGAGCTTAGGTTCAAGAATCTTGACACGGATAAGAATCATACGTATAAATTTCGCGTTGTCGCTGATGAATTTTTGGGGGCAAAGTTGATTGAAGGAATCTATAGCGGCCTTGTTAGTGAGGCTTGGGGACGAAAAGGTCAAGGCACAATGTCAGTGAACTTTAGAGTCGATGGCAGAAATATTCCCAACGGTTGGGCAAGGAGCGATATATTTTACTCCGATAGCAATGTTATCGACGTAGCCTTCAAGGACACTGTGGAAATGATAAGCGCGTATCTAACTCAACCATTTACACAGATATTACCGGTCGGTTTTACTCTCACTGTTGAAGCGACGCAGGCGCCAAAAATTTTACGCATTGAGGACGTGAACACAGTGAGCAGAGCCAAGCCAGGTGAAGAAATTGAAATCAGTGTTACGTTGTGAGCCTGGAG
>CAJOGG010000110.1 GCA_905234205.1 uncultured Synergistales bacterium
TGGAAACAAAGTTTCAGAGCTTATGATATGGCAGAAGAAGCAAGAGCATATTGGGAAAGACATGAGCATAAAGATTGCTATAATGGAATCAGAACGGTTCTTCATGGCAATCACTTATACCTTGAAGTCTTTAACAATGACGGGGAAACAGTAAAGGTTCTCTCAGGAGTAACTATTCCACAAAAAACTTTAGATTTACAAAAAGATATTAACGAACCTGAATTGACACCTAGGCTAAGCATAACCTATGCTGGTGTTTCCAAATATGCACAAAATCGTTTTATTATTAGGTTTGTAGAAAAAGAAACTGGATTAAGTTTTCAGGTATGCTTCAACAGATTTTCCTTTGAACGGACTAATTGTATCTTGAGTAAACAAGATACAACAAATCCATATATAGCTCATCACACCATACAATTTCAAATTAGCAGAAATAAAATTAAAGAATTAACTTTTGACACTGAATTAAATGAGAATTTTATTGAAATATTACAAGGGTGAATCAAAACATGAAATGGAAATATAAGAACAACACAGCGCAAATAATAGTTTACCGTGGGTACGTTTGGAAACCAGGCGACGAAATTTCTACTCAGTATGAAATTCCAGCGTCGTTAGGTCTAACATGTACACAAGAAGGCACTTCGCCAAGTCCAGTGCTTTATCATGATGATATTGTAATGAGGGCTAATGAGACATTTGAAATAGCACTTGAAACTCCAACTATCTCACACAACGTTGCACTAACAATTTTATGTATGAGTAACGACGGCGGCGTTGAGTGTAGATTTAATAACGGCAAGCCTATTCCAACTGACATTAGAGGTTTTAAGCATGTCTTATCTTGGGAATTATGTTCGCGTATTATTCTGCATAATCCCACGGATAACAACGTTCATATTAGCGTTACTGCTCTCGAGGTGGTGAATTAATATGACTATCATTATTGTACCTAAACAAACTAATGGCGGATCGGGTAACGTCGATTTACCGAATGAAGCAACGCTCAGGAAACTATCAACTGACGCTAACGGAAACTTATCATTTAACGGCAAAACGATCGGGGAGAAAGCTATTGAAGTCAAATATGGCGTAACTCTCACTCAAGGACAGCGTATTATTGAACTACCCAACGATTGCGACACATCAAGAGCTATCACACTCTCATTCAACGGAATTTCATTACAAGAAGGCGAATTTTGGGAGGTGATCGAAAAAAGTTGGCCAGAAAAAGATTGTATTGCGTGGACTGGGCTTGAGCTTGAAAATTTAGCTCAGGTTGGAGACAAAATTTCTATTACTTATTACAAGAAAGCTTAGGAGGTTATATTTTGCTTGATCGTAGACTTCTCGAATTAAATCTTACCGTTCTTGGAATTGCTAACACACCAGCAGAAAATCCCACAGCAGGTACTCAATATATTGTAGGTGAGACTCCTTCAGGAGCATTTGCTGGAGCAACTACTAATTCTATCGCTAGCTATGACGGCTCCGCATGGAAATTTACTATGCCAAGGACAAGCCAACTTGAGGTCTTTAATTCCGCAACTGGAGAATTATTGAAGTTCAACGGTTCTGCTTGGGTAAGCATTGCCACTGTTGGAAATAGCAATAACATCATGGTAGAAGCTCACACAATTACTGCCCAAGAGGTTACAAACAAAGCCTTCACACTTACAAACAGTGTAGCCCAAGAACAGGAAAACAAAGTACTCTTATTTATATCCGGCGTTGCACAAATTGCTGGAGTTGATTTTACAGCTTCAGGAAATTCTATTAGCTGGAATAACAAAGAGCTTGACAATATCGGCCTATACCCCGGCGACGTAGCAACCGTTCAATATATTAAATCTTAGGAGGTTGACTATAAATTATGCAAATCAAGAAACGTTTTGTTGAAGGATTGCAAGAATTAGAAGCTCTTGTCAGTAATTTACAAGGAGGCAGTGACTCCGAAGAATTATTAACCATACAAACCGATCTTATTGCTCTGCAAAACAAGGTGGAAGCACTTAGTACATCAGACACAACGATTTTAGAGACAAAGATTAGCAATCTGGAGTCACTTAGTGATGAGATAAATTCACTGAAACAACAAACATCCACACTGGTAACTGGCAATGACTCTTCAGATGAAATTCAAGAGCTAAAAACCGACATAACCATGCTCAAAATTCAGGTAGAAAACGCACAATCTAATGACGACATTTCCGATTTACGAGAACAAATTGCTGCATTAAGAAACGCTTTCGATCAATTAACTGCTGATTAATCATGGCAAACGATACGAAGAATTTCAAGGTGAGTGAGTTCACTTGTCATTGTGGCTGTAACTATAACATTATTGATCAACGAGTTATGAACATTGCGCAAAAAATACGAGACTCGTTAGGAGTTCCAGTGCGAGTAAATTCGGGTTGTAGATGCAAAACATACAACGCAACAATACCAGGCGCAGCCAAGAACTCGTATCACACACAAGGACTCGCGGCTGACCTGTCATGTTCGAAGGGTGGCAAAGCTTTATTCTTAGCAACACAAAAGTTATGGAATGAGGGTTTAATACCAGAATTACGCTGGTGTAAGTACTACGTGAAAAAGAACTTTGTACACATAGACTGCGGCAAGAAGCGTAATAATATTTTTGCAGTAGGTGATTAATATGAACTGGAGAAACTTTGAAGCCATATATGCAGCAATAATAGCATGTATTGGATATTTCTTCGGGGAGGTTAATGGATTAATTCATGCATTGGTAGTATTTGCAATAGTTGATTACATCACAGGCGTGTTTAAAAGTAGCAAGGATAACACACTATCATCCAGAATAGGATTTGAAGGTATTAAACGTAAGGTTACTATGTTCTTGCTGGTTGGTGTGGCTAACATATTGGATAAAGAACTCATAAGAGAATTTACAGGCAGCAATGAGCTTGTACGTAACTTAGTAATATTCTTCTATATGGCTAATGAAGGCTTAAGCATCCTGGAGAATGCTATTGCAATAGGATTACCTGTGCCAGAGCGTTTGAAAAACATGCTGCTTGAGTTCAGAGATAGGAAGGATAAGTAGTAATTATCCTGAAAGGAGGTGAAATACAATGTCAGTTTCAACAACAATAGATAAAATAACCGTGAACGTAAAGTTAAATAACGAAACTAGTGGTGGAATTGTGCAAACTTTAACAGTACCGTTAAACGGATTTGACACATTAAATTACGACGACCAGAAAGCTATGAACATCATAAACTTACTTGGCGATTGTTTAAGCAAACCTGTTTATACGATCGAGAAAGCCGTAATCCACACTCTCATCGAGGAATAGTGAAGGCTTCATTGAGCGACTTAGAGAGGAGGTGAAGTATCATCAATGGCAAGTGGAACAACTTTACAGCTTGTATTTGAGGGTAGCAGTGGAGATGCAATTTTCGTATTTCCATACGCTGATCGTGAAGTTACGACGAATACCGTAAAAGCGTTAATGAATGGCATGATAGCGAATAAGGAAATTTTTGAGAATCGGCCCATAGCTATTAAGGGCGCAAAACTCGTAACATCAACCGAAACCACGTTAAATGTCGTATAAATAGCGAGGAGAGTCTGACTCTCCTCATACTGCTTTCTCCAAATTCACTAAATCTTCTTCCGTCCAATCTTTTGAGCCACGGCCATTTGTAACTGCAAGTATTGCGTTCTTCGCCTGCTGTTCATCACCGTCAAATTTCTCAAGAAACGAACTATATAACTTACTCTTACGCTCGACATTGTCCGTATCTAACCACTGCTTCAAAGACTGCCCCGTATCCTCGGAGAGTTGAAACACTTTACCATCAAATAAACTTGTACGATCCTTGGACACTGTAGCCAGATGATTGATGCCTAGATCAAACACAATACCAAATTCATATTCAATCCCTTCACGCTGAATCGGCGCTAAGCCGACCTTCCGAATTTCCGTCTTACCCTTATCATTCTGTACCTGAATGTAATCCATTTTGCTTCTCATGGTTGCTATAATGTGGCACTTCGAAGTCAGTATCATGTTGATTAATTTGTTGTGCCACGGTGTTACTTGTCGCCATGCCGCAAATGAATTTCCGCTCTTACTTGAATCCGCCAGTTTGCCCTGAATGTCAAGCAGCCCGCCCTCGCCACTCCACGCATGAGACAAACTATCAATAATCAACGTATCGTAGCCAGCTTCCTCAGCCTCATGAATAATTGTTAGATATTTCCTTATGTCATACGGTGCTGTAATTAAGCTCACGTCATAATCGCACAAATCTGAATAGAAATCGCCAGAATTATTTTCCGTGTCGATCATTGCGATTTTCCCACCGAGTCCCTTTGCCACTAACAACGCTCCGTAAGTTTTGCCTGAACCTGCCGGGCCAGTAATTGCCAGTCTCAATTTCGCCTTGCGCTTCTCCGCACGTCTAAAACTACCCATAATTTACCCCTCCCATTCAAAATACACTTTCTCAAGCTCTTTGTCATGTTCACATATAAACTCATCAACTTTCAGCAACATGTGAAACAACTTCTCCATATTTGACGCGTCTTCATCATTAATTAGCACAACTTCAGGTGAATATGTTGTCCGTTGAAATTTTGCATTCAAAGCATTCTCAACGTCACTCCAGAAATCGTACATGCGCTCTTTGTAGTCATGCCAAATAAAATAACGTTCTTGCGGCGTCAATATTGTGTTACTAATCTGTATTTTCATGCGTATCACTCTCCTATGCACAGTCTCGAAAAAGTCTCACTCGTTCACGTGCCATTTCTATGTCATCAGGTTCCACATAGCGAATATCCATGAAATTGCCGCTAAAATCCACCAGTCTGTGATGTTCATACGCGTCTTCAAGTATCTGTAAATCGCGTGTTGCCTCTTCAAAAGCATCATTAATTATCTGTTCAGCTTCGCCTTCACTTTCCGCAAGAATTTCGTGAATTTTCTCCAACAAATCACGAATTAATTCAGCTTTCTTCGTGTGTTTTGTGTAGATAACTCCTAATTCATGTGCATAAGTTCTGAGCTGTGGCCAAGGAAGCGTTTCAAGATTCACGCTTGAAAGTTTTGTTGCGAGCTCTTTGCGTTGTTGCTCGAGTACTACTTTCATCGCTTCAACTGCTGCTTGGAATTTCTCATGTGATAATTTCGCTACCGCCTGCTTTACCCAATCTGCCTTCTTGAAGTCTTTTGTGTCAATCGCAAGAAATCCCACATACTGTTTCAGTTCTGCCACTGTGCAATGTCCGAAAACTTCGATCATTTTGTCTGTGTTGATCCATTCCACTGTTGCCAATTCCTGTACTGCCTGTTCGATTGTTACCTTCTTCATAACTACTACCTCCATAAATTATTTTGTTTACTGCGTTCCTTGCTTGATGGTGATAATTATAATACTCTTTTATGAAATGTCAAGTATAAAATTTTATAAATAATAATCAAATCTTTTTTGAAATCGCAAAGCTAATATGTTATAATCCAGAAAATTTAATAAGAAGGAGGAAATGTAGAATGCCACGTTGGCCTAGAGAAGATAAAAATCCGCTGGGTAAAATAAGGACAGATGCAGGATATTCACGCGAAAAAGCCGCAGCAAGCATGAATATATCATTGTCAACAATGATTCGTTACGAAACGGGTGTAACTGATATTCCTATAGGAATAGCCGAGGCTATGTCTGCAATTTATAAAGTACCATTTGATACGTTAAGAAATACAATCAAGGAAATGAAACGGGAAAAGGGTATAAATATTTTAGGACACCATAGAGAGGCCAAAATATCATGACCAGTAACGATAAATCAGACTTCATTACAGTCGAAATGTTTAACAACGGTATTCAGGAAATTAAGCTGGAACTCCAAAACATTAAATCTGAAATGCAAGAAATTAAGACTGAAGTAGGACAAATTGAGAAACAACAATCAATCAATTCTGTAAAAATCGACTTGCTTCAACACACTATTTATTGGAGTCTTGCCATCAGTGGATTGTTTATGGCACTCGTCGGAATCCTTGTTGCAATAGTCGCTCTGAAACCTTTGAAAACTGAGAACGCTGAGAGACAGGAAAATCTATCACAACGCAACATTCGGGATATTCGCAGTTTAATTCGTGAAGAAATCGCAATGGCTCGATCAGTTGCCAGTTCAGGAAAGTAAATAAAATTTTAGAGTCCCTACCACTTGCTTTTTGGCAGGAACTCTTTATAATCTTAAATAAAATTCAAAACAAAACATGGAGGAGATTATGACACAAGATCGCA
>CAJOGG010000111.1:0-5358 GCA_905234205.1 uncultured Synergistales bacterium
ACATTGACTCAATTATCAGCGCTTCCAAAACAGATATTACCTCAATCGAAACTATTGGCGAAACTATTGCTGATTCATTGCACGAATTTTTCAGGAACGAGGAAAATTTACACCTCATTGATAACTTCAAAGTACTTGGCCTCAAAATGAGCGACGAAAATATTGAACCTATAAGCGGAGAACTTGACGGTAAAATTTTTGTCTTCACAGGAACTCTTTCATCAATGACTCGTAACGAAGCGGGCGAAAGAGTCAAAGCTCTTGGTGCAAAAGTTTCAAATAATGTAAGTTCAAAAACTAGTTATCTTGTCGCAGGAGATAGGCCAGGTTCAAAATTCGACAGAGCGATCAAGTTGGGAACGAGGATTCTTGACGAACGAGAATTTCTGGATATGCTCAAATAAATTTCAAACCAAATCACACTTAATCATTTAGAAATCAGCTATTTACTCATAGAGATTTATTGCAGTGGAGAAATTTTTTCTTTACAATTACTTTACCCAAATTTTTACCAATTGCAAAGGAGTTGTTGGGAATCAAATTATGAGCAGAAAATTTTTGTTGTTGTTTATAATCGTGTGTTTTGCTACTCCTTCATTTGCCGGAGTTAGGACTAACAAGGGCGTTCACAACATTGATGACGCTGTTGGCCAAGTTGTAATCAAGGACGGGCAGAAAGCTACGGCACGCGAGGAAGCAAAGCGCTTGGCATATCGTGACGCAATCGAAAAAGCCATGGGCGCGAGTGTCGCAGGCATTGATCAAATGGAAGGCTACAGTTCCATACGTGACAGACTCGTTTCCAATGCTAATGGACTTGTCAAAAATTTCAAGATTACTAACGAATCTATTGAGGGTGATACTCTCACGATCACAGGCTCTTGTCAGGTCAGTGAAAGGAGTCTTGATGGTTTCCTTGGCCCGGAAGTTATCTCTATGCTTGGTAATCCAAGAGTAATGATTCTTGCTGATAAGGATAGCGAGAAGAACGCAGGTTTGATTGAGAACGAGTTAGGCAAAATTTTTGAGAAGGCCGGATATTTGATCGTTGATGCTGATCAGGCAAAGACGTTAATTGCACTTGACCCACAAAAGGCTTTTAGTGATCCCGAAATGCTTGAAGGTGCCGCCAAAACTATCAAGGCCGATATTATTGTCATTGGAAAAGCTACAGGCGGTTCGAGCTCGTTCAATCGTTATGGCGTGAAAATCTACAACGTAAGCGCTTCAGCACAGGTTAAAGCAGTATTGACTAAGACAGCGTATCGAATTAGCTCACAGACAGTTTCAGCAGGCAAGAAAAACTCATTACAGGGTGGTGTAAGTGGTTTTTTGGCCAGTTGTCTTGATAGAGCTGCTGAAGAGATTATCTACAAGATAGCTTATAACCTTGCGTCGGCTGGCTCAGCCCTTGGCGGTATCACTGTCAATATCAAAATCGCTAATGCCTCCTTCAAAGAGGTTGAGGAAATCGAAGAGAAGCTCCGCGAATTTGCTGGAGGAAACGGCCATTTATTTGAACGAAGCTACGAGAACGGTATGCTTGAAATTGACCTTGTATCCGGGAAAACTGCTCGCAATGTAGCATCATTCTTATCTGATTTCACAAACGTTGAGGGCCTGACAGCGCAAACTATTAACGCAAGAATGATAAGAGCCGCGGCTGCTCCGATCGTGGAAACAGTGGGCGAAAGCAAAACAATTAATATCCGTATCGAAAATATCTCTGACTTTGAATCGGCTATCCCCGTAGAGAATCTTTTACGTGATTTTATTGGGGCAACGGGTGAAGTGAAAAGCATGTTTGAGGGGACAGCACTCGAAGTAACAATAACGTATGCACCAGGCGCAAAAGACACTAAGAGCGCTCAAGCTATAGCTATGTTCCTACAAAAGAATGATATTCGTATTGATAAAGTTCAGGACGACTCGATCACAGCGTGGAGACAGCCTAAGGGTTGGTTTAATTTCTAAGGAGGAATGTTATTTATGCGAAAAATTTTTGCGGTGTTGTTAATTTTTGTGGTGTTGATGTCGTGCACTGCCGAAGCGGCCAAGAAAAAATCAAAAAGCTCTTCATCAAGCAAAAGTTCAGCCGTAACGACTGCCCCTGATTCAGTTTTACCAAAGAGAGGCGATATTGCAATACTTGTTGAAGGTGATGAAGAACAGTTTGTAAAGTTAGCCGAGAGCAAAATAATTGACTCACTAATAAGTCACGGTTATAGAGTCGTTGACGAAGCCAAAATGAAGCAAGCAAAACTCGCAGCCACAAGAGCTCAAGCAGCAAGATACGCAATGCAGGGAAATGTTGCGGCCATACTTAAACTCAATCATCATTACAGTTGTGCAGCTACGGTAATTGCTAGAGTCCAAGTCGCTCAACCCGTTCAAAACCAGTTCAATTTATATACAGGAAATGCAACCGCAGCGATCATAGCAGTAACATCAAACGGAACTAAGCTTGGTGGCAAAACGTCATTAAGTAAACAGGTTGCTTACACTGAATATGAGACACAAGTAAAATCACTCGAAGCTGCTGTTGAAGAGGGTATGCAGCAACTATATTAAGGGGAGGAATTTTTTCATGCGCAAAATTTTTGTAGGTATCGTCATTGTATTGTTGCTATCAATGGTAGGGAGTGCATTTGCTCTTCCAAGACTGGCCGTTCGTAAGTTTGAGGATAAGTCAGAAGAGGGCAAAGCTCCAGCCGGTGCGATCATGAACATGATGGTCACAGAACTAAGCAAAGCAAAAATCTTCAACCTGGTCGAACGCGAAAACCTGAACTACATAGCGGATGAAATAGCCCTTGGTCAATCAGGCCTCATGGATCCGTCAACAGCTCCAGCAGTCGGCAAAGTCAAAGGTGCTCAATATTCCATGGACGGCGCTATCACAATGTACTATTACGATGAGAATGGCAAAGGAATATTAGTCCCGGTTATCGGTGGCGCCACACAGAAAAAGACAGCCTATGTAGTGCTTGACATAAAGATAATTGATAACTCAACAAGTGAAATAGTTTACGCTGAAAGCCAAGTTGGAACAGCTAAAAGAGCCATGAAGGGAGCGATCGGAGGTTACAAGGGCTTCTATATTGGTGCCTATAAGAAAGAGACTGGCGGAATTTTGGCAGAAGCAACACGTCAGGCAGTAATGAAACACGTAAATGCAATCAATGCTGAAGATTGGGAGTAACTCAAGAATGAAGAGATCCATATTATTAGCATTCATATTTGTGTTCTTGTTCACGTTAGAGGCAAATGCAGCAAGTAATAAAGTTCGTTTGGGCGTGATGAAATTTCTTGGACGAGCCGAAGGAGTTTCAGACGAGCAAGCCGCCGCAGTTGGTGATGTTTTCGCGAGAATGTTGACTAGTTCAAAAACTATATCAGTTATCGAACGAGATCAACTCGACGCAATAGCTTCAGAACATAAATTAGCGTTATCAGGAGTAGTTACTGATGATACAGCCGTTCAGATCGGAAAAATAGCAGGCTGTCAATATATGCTTCTCGGAGCCGTAACTAACCTTGCCAAGAATCAATCCTCAACAAACGTGTGGATGTTCGGAACCAGCAAAAACACCGCGATCGCTACGATTGATGTCAGAGTCGTTGACGTTGAAACTAGCGAAGTAAAACTATCACTATCTGAATCTGGCTCAAGCTCTCAAAAAGGTACTGTGTTCAATTTTTATGGCATGACCAACGAGAAATTACAGCTTGAAGGCATGGAAGCAGGAGCTATAGCTGACGCGGCCTCACGTTTGGGCTTGAAAGTTCGCGAAGCTTTGACGGGCGAATATGCACAGGTTATTGAAGCTGGAAGCAAAGAAGTTACTTTAAGCATAGGAGCAACTAGTGGCGCACAAATCGGCAAATTCTTTAGAGTCTATGTTGACGGCGCGGAAATTTTTGATAGTAATGGAAATTCACTTGGCCATAAGATGAACGATATAGCGGCAGTGAAAATTGTTGATGTTCAACACGATTTTAGCCTTGCTGAAGCTATCGACAAAACCACCGGAAATATAAGCTTGATTCATAAGGGCGACAAAATTTATCCGATTACTCCCGAAGAACTTCATAGCCTCGTTAAGCGCAAAGTATTCCCAAAATCCAGAGTTAAGCAGACAGCAAGGGATCCAGAGCTTGAAAACTTCCTGAAAGGTACAAGGAAAAAATAATGGATTATTTAATAGCTATATACACGGGCAAAAAACTTTTCACGTTGACTTTAAAGCCCGGCATTACAGCTACAGTTGGAGACTCCCTGACAGATACAATCGTAATGGAACGTTCTGGTCTTGGGAGTTCTTATTTGACTCTGACTTGTGAGCAAGGCGGCGTGAAAATTCATTCGCGAAAAAACATGAAATACGAAGGTCAAGAAACGTCTAATCGTGTATTTTCGTCCGGGGACGTCGTAGCAATAACCGAGATTGTAACTCTTGCAATTTTTGACAGTCATAATAAATTATCGGGCTCGTTAAATTTGCGTGAGTTCGATGAATTACAATTAGGGCGTTCCTTCAACAGTAACGATATTTGCTTGAGATACCCAAACGTTTCTTCAGTCCATGCGGCGTTGGAAAGAATCGACTCTCATTGGCACGTCAAAGATCTTAACAGCAGAAACGGAACTTTCGTAAACGGTCAGCTTGTTGAACCTGGTCAATCGGTCGTTGCCGAAGAAGTGAACGTATTCATCGGCGGCTTCATGTTCTATATCCAGAATGACACGCTGCAATTTTCAAACACGCCTGGTGAAGTCGAATTTCAACCTGACTTAATGTCGGAATTTATTCAGAATACCAAGCCTGTTCAAAAGCGTTATCCGTTCTTCCAGAAATCTCCGCGCCTCCGACCTCGTACAGAAAAGCTTGAATTCGAGATAATGTCACCTCCAAACGCTGGCAATAAACCTCAAATTTCGTGGCTATCTCTTTTGTTGCCTCCGTTCCTTATGGTTGTGGTAATGTCCTCTGTAGCGATCATGATGAAGAATTACACTATGTTGATGTTCTCTGTCCCGATGTCGTTAATGAGCGTAGTAGTCACTATAGTGAACAACAAATCTAACTTGAAAAAATGGCAGAAGACAAACGGGCTCGCCTTGGAAAAATATCAGGAGCATTTAGTCAAACGCGAACAGGAAATAACGAAGGCTGAGGGCGAATATATCTCGTCATTATCATTAATAAGTCCTGGTGTTCATGAATGTATAGCAATAGCCGAAAATGTTAATCGCCGCTTATGGGAACGAACTAACAAGGACAGCGATTTCCTTAGTGTTAGGCTTGGGACTGGCGAAATAGAATCAAACGTCAAAATCAGAATACCCCGCGCTCA
>CAJOGG010000111.1:5402-9617 GCA_905234205.1 uncultured Synergistales bacterium
GCATGTGAAATTAACTGGTGTTCCTGTATGTCATTCGTTCTTGTCGTCTCCGATAACTGGATTAGCTGGACGTCCTGAACACGTAAGACAAATAGCAGGGCGAATAATTCTGGATATAGCCACTCATCATTCATATGAGGACGTAAAAATTGTTTGTGTCTATCCTGAAGAAGAAAGCAAAGAGTGGGAATGGATTAAATGGCTTCCGCATGTATGGAACGCTGCCAGAACAAAACGATATATAGCCTGCACTCGTGAGGACTCTAGGACAATGCTTAGGGAAATTGGCGAGACTCTGAAAATTCGTCGTCGTGATAATTCCGGAAATAGTAGAGAAGACGTTGCTCCAGCTATGCCATTTTATTTCTTGCTTCTTGCTGATAGATATTTGGTCGAGAGCAGTGGTGAACAATTTTTGCCGGAAAGTTCAAGCCTAGGTTTTGCCACGTTGTATGCTTATGGTGATATAGGCGCACTTCCTGGAGAGTGTCAGACGGTCATAACTTGCGATAATCCAGCCTGTGTACAAAATACTACGCCTGAAGCAAAGAATCGTAACGTATTCTTCATGCCCGACAAAATTACTGTCTCTCAACTTGATAAATTTGCTCGTGCTTTAGCTCCTGTGAGATTATTGCAGAGTGGCAAGGGGGATTCTTGGCCGAAGAGTATTTCATTCTTGCAGGGGTTCCACGTTAGAACTGTTGAAGAGTTGAAAGTATTAGAGCGCTGGCAAAAAAGTTGGTCCCCGAAGAGTCTCGCAGCCCCAATCGGAGTCAAAGCTAATGGTGATACGTTCTCATTCGATATTTACGAGAAAGCAATGGGGCCCCATGGAATCACAGCAGGAACTTCAGGAAGTGGAAAAAGTGAAATGCTTACAACTAAATTTCTCTCCTGATGACTTGAATCTCGCGTTGATAGAATTTAAAGGCAACGACCTCTCTAATATTCTCAAGCCTTTACCTCATATTGCCGGAGTCGTCAGCAACATGAATGACCCTTCAACGATAGCACGTTGCATAAAATCTCTTGAAGGTGAAAAAGCTCGCCGCATGAAAATTTTTGAGGAAGCCACATGGTTATCAACTAAATCAATCTCGGCTTATCAGACTTATCAGAAGGAACACGTAGGAGTTGAACCACTGCCGTATTTGTTGATAGTCGTTGACGAGTTTGCAGAGTTCGCTACACAATACCCTGAATACTCGAATGACTTCATTAACTCAATAGCTAGAGTCGGTCGTTCAATCGGAATGTATATCGTGTTGACAATGCAATCTCCACAAGGAGTCGTTAAAGGTCAAGTAAGCTCTAACACAAAATTCCGTATCTGCCTTAAAACTGCAAACGCTTCAGAAAGTAAAGAAATACTTGGTACCAATGACGCTTTCGGAATTTCTGCTCCAGGCCGCGCGATAATCAAAGTAGGAAATAATGAGGTATATGAACAAGTCCAAACTTTCTACGCCAAGGCACCTTATAACCCGGCCTCAACAAAGAAAGGCCCAACAACTGAGATTAATATCGTTGAGCTTAACGGAAAACGAACACGCCCGGTAAATTATGACAAGACGGTCAAGGCAACCCGAGACGCTTTAAGCGAAGGTAACGCAATCGTAAATAACATAATCGAAACAGCGAAAAACAATACAATCTCGTGGGCTCGTCACGTATGGTTGGATCCGTTGCCTCCTCATCCTATAGATCCAACTAAGTCAAATAGCCCGTTACAATGGCTGTACCTTAATGATTTGATTCAAGATAGACTAGCTTTCCAAGACGGTAAATGGACTGCAAAAAATTCTGGCATGTCTGCAATCGTAGGAATGATTGACGATCCTGCACAGCAAGCTCAATATCCGTTCGTTCTGGACTTTGCTAATGATGGTCATCAGGTAGTCTACGGTGCGCCTTCTTCAGGCAAGACGACGTTTATACAGACCACGTTGTTATCAGTTGCTTTGACATATACTCCCGAACAAGTGCATTTCTTGATATTCGATTACGGAAACGCAGGCTTGAAAATTTTCGATAACTTGCCGCACACGTTATTAATCACAGGCCCAGGCGACAAGGAAAATATCACAAAGGCCAAGGATTTCATAGAAGGGGAAATAAATTCACGAAAAGCTTTGTTTGCCTCAAATGATGTCGGTGATCTCGAAGCCTATCGTGAAGTATCCGGTAAAACTTTGCCTATGGTAATCATCACAGTTGACAATGTAACTTCACTTTACAATAACAATCCCGAATTAATGGACTTGTTGAGCCAGTTAGCACGAGAAGGCGGAAGTCTTGGTTTATATTTGCTCCTGTCAAATACGAGTACCAGCAACATGTTCAAAGTTACGTCATATGTGAAATCTAGCCATACTCTTCAAATGACCGATAAATCAGATTACAAAGCCATTCTTAGCGGAAAGACTAAAACAGAACCAGGAAGTTATCCAGGCCGAGGCTTGACCACAGAATTTATGCTTGAGTTCCAGACAGCTCTATGTGTCAATGGAGAAACGCCTGGTGAACGTGTGAAGATACTTCGTGAGTTATGCAAGTCAATGTCAGATAACTGGACCGGCAAAAAAGCGTCGATTGACTCAGCAGAAGCAGAACCGGTAGAAATAGGCGATCTTGAATCCAATAGCGATTATGTACAGATCGGAATGAACAAACAAACTCGTCAACCAGTGGAATTTTCATTCAACAAAATGGGCGGTTGTATCATCACCGGGACTGATGGCGGAGGTAAATCGAATGTGTTAGGACTGATAGCTAGGACCTTGGCCAAGGACGAGAAAACGAAGCTTTATATCTATGAGGATAAGCCATTCCTGGAAAATCTGTGCAAGGGCGCTAAGGTAGTTCATGACGGCAAAGGAACTGACGAGATCATGATAGAGCTTGAACAGGCTTTTAACGAACGTGATGACGAGAGCGAGGGGCGTATTGTTTTGTGCGTTGACAACTTCTTAAAATTCTACGAGGATATGTCAGAGGACAGCGCGAAAATCCTTAACGCAATTACAGAAGGTGGAGCTGATAGAGGAATTTACACGTACATTACATTTGATTCTAAGGGCTTGGCCAAGACTTATACTTACAGGGTGAAATCATTTGCGAATTGCCTTGTGAACGAGAATGCTATAGTGGTTGGCGGAAATTTAGCAAGTTATCTACCGTTGCAGAGTCTTCATTCTGGTGAAAATTTGACGTTTGCTAAATATGAGGGCTGCATTATTCACAACAAGAAGCTAGTCCAAGTGAAATTCGCAAAAGTTTAGGGAGGATTTACAACATGAACGAGCCTGAATTATTTCTAGTAACCTTGAGGCTTGAAGATGGAAGCTTTGAGGTTGACATGGAGTTACCTTCACAATTACCAATAGGAGAACTGCGCCGAAGACTTCTCGATATACTCAAGACTTTACATGAGGACGAATTAGCTGGCTGGCAAATATGCAGACTTGAATACAACAACAGGATTCTCAATGACGACGATACTTTGTTGAAGGTCGGAGCTTTTGACGGGAGCAGGCTGTATTTAGTGGAGGCATGAGTGATAAAAATAAACAGTAAAATTCGCTACAGCGTGTTAAGTAATTCATGAAGTAAAAATGATTCAACAAATTCGCCTGTCTGAATATAATATGCTCATCGTTAAACGAGATTGCAAGTTAAGTTTCGGACAGACGGATTTTATTATTAGTAGTTGCGTTAGTGGTTCTCATTGCCTGAAGGTTTCATTGGTCAGGGTTTGAGTATAGAGGTTAAATTACTGAATTGAGGAGGTGAAGAAGTTATGCCAAAAATGAGGTTAACGCCGGAGGCTTTGTTGAAGGCATCAGCAGATATTGCACAATGCCAGGCAGATCAGGAGAATATCCTTTCGACAGTACAGGGACTCATTGATGAAGTCGTAAGCGAGTGGGAAGGTCAGGCTCAGAAGAAATTCATAAACGCCTGGGAGGAGAAGAAACCAGCCTATCAGCAGTTTGCGCCTGATATGTCGAAGTTCTCAGAGTTCCTGAACAACTACGCTAACACAATGGAAGCTGTCGATGCAGGAGCTACTATGAGATAGTGTGGTAAGGTACATGAAAGTGTTGTCGTAACGACAGAGTGTTTTGAACTATAAGGAGGTGAAAATACATGCCAGGAATTAAATTAACACCTGAACTTTTAGAAGAAGGTGCTAGCAAGCTGAAAGATGCT
>CAJOGG010000112.1 GCA_905234205.1 uncultured Synergistales bacterium
CTAAAGTTATATGTGATCGTTATCGATTCTAATTCGTATGTGTTGCGCCATTTCCGAATCTTCGCGCCAATTCTCTCGCATGTTGTCAATATTTCCGGCATCCTCCAAAAATTTCAACGTCTCCATCAAAATTTCCCGCTTCTGCCAGTATTCCTTAACGTTGTTCTTGATGTACATAAACCCTTTCACGACGTCGTCTTCCTTCACTGATATATACAGCCCTGCAAGCAAAATCCTTAGCAGCGATTCATCAAAGCCCGAAATTTCTTTCACGCTCCTCATCGCAAATTCACTCGCTGTTTTCAGCCTCGCATTATTCGCACGCGCCGACGCCATCAATACACCGTAATTCCCAAGCCCGAACCCCTTCGAATATTCCTGGTACGTGCTCACTTTATAATTCCCGTGCTTCTCCGCCTCCAAGCCCTTTATGTAAAATCTTTCCGCCGGGCTAAATTCTCGCCACAATATCCGGTTGAATCCCTTCGGTATCATGTAATCATACGCATACTTTTTCGCCTGCTCGATTATCTCCTGAAAAGTGTATTCCCGGGTTTCGCTCACTATCTCCTTGTACTCGGTCAACACCTTCAACGACGCCGCATAAGCCGCAAGCACATAATCAGGGTCAGAGAAATTCGGCTCCTCCTTGTTATCGTCTAGCGCCTGCATCGATTCTATTTGCTTGCCAACCTCGTCACGCACGTCGTCCATTATCTCGTTCAGAAATCCCGTCAAGGCATTCAGACGTTTTCGCAGCACCATCAGCACCGTACCTTTGACATAATCCCCGTCTTTCAGTCCGCTCGCGTCCGTCTCCGTCGCAATGTTCCAAGCAGCCGTTACCCTCAAGCCAGCGTCTCGCATTATCCTTGCAAGCTCCGACCATATCCCAGAGTCCTTGTGCGTGAACATCACTATCTGTATTCCCTCATCGTTCATCAAGCGCGTAAGATTTCCGTAAATATCCACCATGTTAGCCGCAAAATTTTCACCGCCCCGAAGTGCTAACGGCCTCTTGCTGTCAACGTACCAATCCGGAAAAATTTTCGTGAGGAGTTCTGCGTCCCAAGCTAGGAAAAATTCTGATAGCTCATGATAATTCACTGCGTCGGCATACGGCGGATCGGTTATCCATACGTCACACGTCGTCTTCACGTCATGCGAGTCCGATAACGTTACTTCACGGCTTGTATTCATGGGGGTGTTGATGATATTTGCCAACCATATTGTTATCAGATACTTATAGCTTCGTGTTGCCCAATTAATGAGCGTATTCAATGCCTGATTGTAGATGATTATAGAAAGTGTCCTTGCCATGTTCCGTATCAGCAGTACTTAGCCACCTGCATAATTTCGAGTTATAGTTACAAATTCTATGTATCCCCAGCAGCCCCGCCACCTTCATTTTGTCCGTAACGTCAGCGTTCGTGATCTTCTCCTTGAGCCTCGCCAGCAGGTACAGTTGACGCGCGTTGAAAAGTTGGTGCCAGTATCGCCAGCCACGATTGCGGATAATTTCCTCTGTCTTATCTCCTGGTTCAATCGCCATTGACGGAATGAGGCCCTCCTCTTGCCAGCGTGAAATGTTTTCGGCCACAATGCTGCGTACTTTGTGTTCGTTGTCTAAATCTCGTGCGGTCGGTGCGGTGTAGTAACGTTCAGTTCTCTTTTTGCCCTTATCGTCCGTGTATTCATGCTCGTAGCGTATAGCGTAGAGTCTTTCCTGAAAAACGTCATCGGGGCGTGGTTCAAACTCGTGAAGCTCCCATTGTCGCAGGCCGTAAGAGTCTTGGGTATCGTGCCGTAAAACGCTGATTGGGGTGGTCTTTCCGCAGTGAGGACAGGTCATTCCGCGGCTTGTAACAGTTCCTATTTCAGCGGCCTTGAGTTCATCGTTGGAGACTCCCGAAATGACTTGCTCATCGAAAGAGTTGGAGTCGGGGTTAAATTTCCACTTGACGATAGTTTTTGTGCCCTTGCCAATGATCCAAGAGGGAGCGAGGGGAACTTTTGCGCCACAATCCGGGCATTTAGCCTCAACGCAATAGATGTACGAGATAGCACGGTCGCCTTTGTCGTTGTGTTCGATTCCAAGGGCAGTGATTTCGGAGTCGAGTTCGTCGTAGATTTTGCGCATGAAATTTTGAATCTCCGCAATAGATTCAGGAGAGCCGCCGCTGATGTTGAGACTTGCCCAAGTCAATAAGCCTGAAACGGGGTTAAGATCCGAAGCGAAGACGTCGCAGCCGATTCTAGCAGCCTCAAAAGGTACGGAGCCGCCACCGCAGAAACAATCGCCGACCTTGCAATTATGCCCGAAGCGTTTTAGTGAGAGTTGCTGAATTAATTCGTTGAGTGAATGAGCGTCTGTGCCCAAGTAGCTGTTAATTTCGAGCCAGGACTCTTCCGGGAGGTTAGTGACTTGTTCAGGGCGTAAACACATTGAGAGTTTCTCGTCGTAGTTGAGAGTAGAGAAGGCAGCAGATTCGATTTTGTCGCGCGGGGCATTTCGTGAGAGTTTGCCATCAACAAAATATTTCGAGTACTCCGGGAATTTAGCTTTGATTATCTCGTGAAGCTGTGAGAGCGTGAAATTTTTGTTCTTGCGCAAGAGTAAACCGTCGTTATCCATGGCCAAGATCTTGAGAAAGATTTGCAGGTCTCGTTCCGGGTTATTGGTTGCAGGAATGAGAGAGGCGAGAAGAGCTGCACGGATCAGAATTAGCGGTTTACGTCCCCACCATTTGCCAAAAGCTGTGAGAGTTTGAGAGGCGCCGGCCTTACGTTCTTTGTAACTTTCCTTGCTGACCTTCGAGACGGGGAATTGATGCTCGATGAGGCTTGGAATCAATTAATACACACCCTTTTTTGAGTGCATTATACGAAATTAGAAATTGAATGTTAATTGTGAATCGTCATAGGGATTGTTGCAAAGAGCGAATCTAAGAGCGACTCTCCAGCCGCGTTTACCGTCGTTGATGTCACCTGTAGCAGCGTTAGTGATCGTGTAAAGCCACCAACGTTCTTCGGGCATGAGGCCTTTCCAGTTTACGATGGCGCCGGGAATTTCTCCAGGGTCACAATTTTCGATGGCCCACAATAAAATCATCATCTCCCTTCCCAAAAATTTTTCGACGGGAGTTCCAGTTGTGAGGAATTTTCCGGGATTGAGCTTGTTAGCTTTTAGTCGGGCGTTAAATTCCGCGGTGAGGTCAGGCGCGATTTTGTTCCATTTGTTGCGTGGGATTATGAGGCGTAATTTGTCTGACGCGTGACGAACTTGGCCCGGAGTCCATTCGAAACACTCGTGAATTTTAACGTGCCTGTCTACGGTGTGCCTGGAAGGAATGCTTACGAGGAAATAATTTTGCGACTCGTCAGGATTGACTCCGAACCCGTAAGTTAATTGCTTCATTGTCGTATCGTGCCGGCTCTGCTAGCTTCATCGAGGGAAATTTTCTTGAGGTCAAGCCACTGTAAGAAATCCGCGCCAGTTTTGAAGCGTAAGGCCGTGTAATCGAAATTGATGGTGTAATCCTTGCCATTGAAAGCCGTGTTGCGAACGAAATCGATCATGGATATAACTTTCTCGATAGTGCAAGCGATCTCGTAGGTGTTGTACTCCATGAAGCTTTGTTTGTCGTTCTTATCCTCAACCGTGAATCCGAAATGCTGAAGCAAAACGCCGGGGACTCTCTTAAAAATTGCGAACTCGTCAAAAACTTTTTGGCCCGTGAATTTTGTCATGCTCTTATAAACGTAGAGGACTTGTTTATCCCGGTCAACGTTGATTCTTGTGTCAGAGTCTGTTACCTGAATTTCCTGATAATCTATTAACGTGCCATGATTGTATACAGCGACTCGAACGACCCTACAATTATCGGGCAAATGAATTTCATCGTGATATAAGCCGCCGGATTCTTTGGGGTTGGAGCCGTCAGTAGTGTAACGCATTTCAAACGCCGGGTGCGATTCAAGCTGCATAAAGCGTCCTGTAGATAAATTGTGCTGCTCATGCTTCAACGTAGCCTTGCACAGAAAACGCTTTGAAGGGCCAGTAGGGTGTGGATTATCGCGGGTCGGGTCAACACACAGGAAATAAATCTCGGTCTCCTTCGTCAATAAGATATTTCGATCGAGTCTTTGAGAGTGCTGCGTAGCTTCTGCTCCTATGTCGTAATAAATCTCGCTGCCGTTAATTGCTTGAACCCTGAGTCTAAATTCGCCGGTGCCTTTGTCGTAGTCGCCAATCTGTGTAATTTCAACGTCGGTTGGCTCTTTTGGAAACGGACCTTTAGAGAGATAGCCGAAGTTTTCGCGCCAGAGGTCATTCTTCAGACAAAAACTCTTTAGAGCTTCCATTTGCCCCGGGTGATACCAAGGCCAGCTTGTGTCAGTTGCGGAACGTTCAAGAATTTGCGTCCAAGTCATTTCCTTTTGCGTGAAGAGTCTTTGTTCACACCTAATGCGCATTGCGTCGAGCTTGTTTTCATCGTCTGAGAAGTCGGAGAACTTTTTGTGCTCAATCAGTGAATTAACGATCTGCTCTTCACCGTCGTATTTGTTGCTCAAAAATTTCAGCGTGAAATCTCGTTGCGTGAGTCCATTTCTGACGGGGAAATATAAATCAACGAACGTGGAACGAACTGACTCTAACAATGCGAGTCTAGCTTTGCTCTCAAAGTTTATGGCTTCATTGTATTGCTGATCGGACTCGGGGACGTGGTCAAGCTTCATGTTCTTAATGACTGCGCGAATGGCTGAAAGTTTTTTGCTGTCCTCTAAGATCCTGCTCATCATGCTGCGCTGCCCTGATAGGAACATAATGCGGTTCTTATAAACTTGATTATCGTAAAAAGTTTTGAGTTCCGGGTTAAGTCCGAAGCCTTGACAAGGTTCATAGATCACGAGGGAAATTTTTTCGCGGTCAACCTTAATTTCATCAAGAGCGGGCATAACGTAAATAGCTTGATAGCAATTTTTGAGCTTGGGTGTGAAATTGTCGCGTAACTCTTCGCGTAAATCTTGCTTTGCTTGTTCGTTGCTGTAACTGTCAATGAGCGTGTTGATTTCGGCGGTCATGTTCTTGATGTTCTGGAAATAGTGCCTGCCTCGTGCGTCGGTCTTAATGTACCAACATTGAGAGAGTAATTCATCGAGAACTTTTTTGTATTGATTCATATCTAGCCCCGGAGCACATAGATTTGCGATTATGTCACGTTCGTCCAAACCTTTCACGACATTAAGAGTGCTGCTAAGCGACGAGATCAATAATAATTTCGCGAGCGTTTGAGCATAGGGGAACGATAAATTATAGTGAGCGTCAATTAATTCTGCGACTGAAGCTCCTTGTTGTGCGACATCATGACTGATAGCGATATCGAGTGATTGATTAATATCCTTAATCATAGTCAGCGAGTCAGGGTCATTGAGATCGACATCATAGACGTTAATCAAGTGAGAGCGTTCGGCGGAGTGGTTCTCATAAAATTTTCTGACGATCTGACGCATTAAACGAATTAGTCCGCGAGTTTGTTGGAAGCTTTCATTTTCTTTGAAGCGTGCGTAAAGATCTTTGATTGACGGGTGGAACGGGTAACACTCTCTTATGCCGTTGAAGATTTCGTCTGGTCTGTATAACGTTAGGCCGGATTTAACAGCACTTGCGATTGAAGCTTTGAAGGCTGAAGCGATTTCCTTAACGTCCAAATCATTTTCGCGTGGTACACTCTCAAATAATCTTTTGCGTAGAATGTCATAAACTTCGGCGGTGTTGAGTGCTACTGGCTCGATACTTTTTGCTGTTCTGTTGGCTTCATGCTCTAAATCTTTGAACGTGCTTTGTAAAATTTTGCTGCCATGTTCATAAGTTGCTTTGAGGTCAGAGAAGACTAAGCAGACGTTAGCGAGTTCCTTTTTCCCGAGAGCTACGAATAAATTTGACAAGGCTGTACAAGTGATTTGCAGTGGATCACGATATTCAGTTCTGTTAGCGCGCAAATATTGCAGATAGGGTGGAAGTTCATCAAGGAGTATCAAAATTTTCTGGTCTCGCAGTAAGTTCACCCACGATTGTTCGCCAGGAGCGGAATCTTTATCGAAGAAATCTTTTTTCCCAAGCTGTTCGGCAAGCTGCCCCCATATTCCGCCGGTTATGTCAGTTGCACGTCCTGAGAAGGCAATAACTTTTATCGCGCCAAGTTCTGTATATGGTTGTTCAAGAAAATTTCTGCGTAGGTCCGGATTTTTGGCAAGTAAAGCAAGAGCCAACATGTTATGAGTTTTTCCGCCACCCATTGCCTGTGTAAGTTTTATTACGCCTGATGAAGATTTCCCGGCAAAACGATTGAAGGCAGTCTCGAATAAATTATTCATGCCCCTGGTTATGAAGTTCTCGGCAAAAAATTTTTCCGCTTCAATTCGTCCTTCTATAAGGTCGCTCAAGTTCAAAACGTAGTCGTTATTATCGTTGCTAAAAACGCTTTGACGAGGCTTACACAATTCCGCAATGGTTTTCATGATGATCAATTTGCTCCTGTTGTTATGATTCTGGATTACGTCAGTGAACTA